>NZ_JACJSW010000182.1:0-48707 GCF_014698375.1 Microcystis flos-aquae FACHB-1344
ATCGTCATGAATGCAAGTTCAATGGAAAAAGCCACAGAGGTGGACTATTTCATCACCAATGTAGTTGAGGCAGATACAGTAACAGCGTCGTGGATAGTCAAGACTTACACCGAAAGAAATTGGGTGGAAGTATTCTACCGAGAAGCCAAAGGATGGTTAGGGTTAAGGGAATACCAAGTCAGGGATAAACGAAGCTTACTTCGTCATTTTATCTTGGTGTTTTGTGCCTATACATTTATCCTGTGGCATAAGTTAACTGGGGGATTGCAAAGGCGGTGGGCGAATCGACCTTTAAACACTTTTGTGGAAGCTTTAGAAGCTTTTCGGACAGCGATGTCTTTCCGTTTCTTTGAGTGGCTGACCGAGAATCGGGATGTGTTTGCCGCTTACAAAGCCAGTTTAGGCTTTATTTGGGCTTGAAATTTGTTTAAGTCCCATTAGGATTTTTTCGGGTGTTTTTGAGACTTTTTCCATCTATACCTAGCCCCAATTTATGTCATCTCTTTGTCCATATTCTTCTAATGCCCATTCATTAAACATTTTTAACAAACTCTGCCATTTAACTCCCATCATTACCCTTCTAATTGTTGAATAGGATGGGACTCTTTCGGGAATTATATTAAATTCTTGACTGAGCCTGTGCCGATTATTTTTAGCAAACTCTCCTAGCTCTCTCTAACCTGAGTATCCTAGCATTGTTCCTAGTATTATTACTACTAATACTATCCATAAAGGGTGTCTTTTTCCTTGATCTTTCCGAAAGTCCTTGACTTGTTTCAGTTTTTCTATTAAGCTCAACATATGTTTTAAAAGTTGCCGGTCACTTATCATTTTACCTGATAGTGATCGCTTTTACTTTTGATATTCTGATGGGAGAATGAAACAGCCCTAGGGGGTTGGGGGGGCCACACCCTGCCACCACCGAAAAACTTTTTGCCGCAAACCCTAAATATAACTTAACTCAGTAAAAAAGACTTATTCGGATGGACAAGAAAGCCTTTTTTCAGCGCTTCTCGTCCTAATAACATCCGAAAACCCATGACATCGCGATTAGTTAAAGTTAATTCGATCGCCCATTGACGACCACCAAGCAATACACTTGTTCTAATAACAGGACGTAGTTGACTTTGACCCCCAGAATTTTTTACCTGTCGCCATTCGAGGATTTCTGCGGTGGTGGTGACAGTGTGGTGACTATCTTTTTGGTAGGGATGAACTTGAAAGCGCAGCCAATTGCGATCGCCATCCAGAAAAGGGTGGAGATGAAAAGCGTGTAGGGCCGAGGAGCGAGCGCCTGTATCAATCTTGGCCTTTATTTTGGTAATGCCTAAATCAGGTAAATCCAGCCATTCTCGCCAACCGATGATGATTTTATCGGGTTTCATCCGTCTATTTAGTTTTTTCTTCTTCGATTTCCCGCTGCATTTGGGCGATTTCTTCGGGAGTCATCGCTTCCAGGCGTTTTTTAAAGACGGCATCTTCGTAATCCTTGCGCTGTTTGCCGTAGGTCATATTATCGGTGGCAACTCGAAACAGATAGGTAAAAATCCAACCGATGACACCACCTACCAACACCGCTTGACTCCAAATTCCCGCCGAAGCACTATCTAAACCGGTTTTTTGTAGGATAATGTAGAGGATGCCGCCCATAGCAAACATCCCTATACCAATCCCGATGACATCGATGCGTCTCATGGGTTTTTTTGGTTGATAACTTAAGCTTTTAGGGTACGACGTTGGGGACGGAAGTTAAGGAAAGGACTTAACAACAGCATCCCGGGGAAGAAAAAGCTCATCAGAAAGTACATAAACCCTCTTTCCCAAGAAGAAGCCACATACCAGCGCGTATTGAGGTAGTAGTAGATAACGGCGGGAATGACGAGCAAATACAAGACACTGAGAGATAGGTAGATCAGGGCGATGATAATGGTTTCTTGCGTCAGAATTGATTGCATAAGGATTGATTTTTCTCAATGGCTGTCGGTGAACGGCAATTCACCTGCTGATTATTTTACCCCCTCTTTCCCCCTTTGCGGCGATCGAATTGGCGGGCTAAAATAATTGTTGAAAATACTCTTGCCAATTAAATTATTTGTGATATGATAAAAAATTGTCGGTTAAATAACGGGGGCGTGGCGGAATGGTAGACGCTACGGACTTAAAATCCGTTGAGCCTTATAAGCTCGTGAGAGTTCGAGTCTCTCTGCCCCCATCGCTCGAAGTCTATATTTAAACTGAGTGTTGGGTATTTTAGTACAAATGCCCAAACTGCCTCTCCTTGCCCCTAGGAAAAACTTTTTCAGCCAGCCCTATCTAAAATATCCAATAATTCTAGGGGATGATGAATCAGATGATCGGGGTTAAATTGAGTGAGAATTTGAGGGGAGTTAAAGCCCCAAGCGACGGCCACCACTTGCACTCGACTTTTTTGGGCAGCAGTAATATCTCTAGTTTCATCGCCGACATAAATCATTTCATCGAGACAGAATTTATTTTCTCGAATCAGGCGATCGATAATTTTGTGTTTGCCGAATAAAGGCGTTCCCGAATAGATAAAATCAAATAAATTTAAGAGTTGATTATTTGCTAAAAATATGGTGACGTTTTCCTTGGTATTAGAAGTTATTATTCCTAATCTATAGCCTCTTTCTTTAAGAGTGGCGAGGCAGTGATGCCAGCCATGGAAAGGTTTCAGACATTCAATTTGTTTATTTAATTCCCGTTTAACTCGATAGAGTAAAAAAGGGATTTTAACGGGGGAAACTTGGGATTGTTTAATAATTTCTTGGGAACTAAGGTTTTTTAGTCTGGCCAAATCTTCCTCGTTGATGGGTTGATAACCAAAATTTTTAGCCAAACGATTGACAATCTCCACGAAAGTATCGTGGGTATCGGCGATAGTACCATCAAAATCGAACAGGACTACTTTAATTGTCATCTTGTGCGGGGTGAGGGGAATGGGCTAAATTAGCTTGGGCATTACGTCGCCACTGCTGGGGTTTAATTCGACGCAGGGCTGACGAGATGAAACGACGATCCCACTCCTCTATAGTTAGATTAGCTAATTCCTCCAACCTTGGCGAGAGGTTTTCGGGACGAGGTTGAAAATCCTCCACGTCGGTAACTTGGGCAAAACGTTGATTCCAAGGACAGACATCTTGACAGATATCGCAGCCAGCTACCCAACCTTGTAAATTCTCGGCAATTTCTGTAGGCAAAGTTACAGCACGATTTTCGATGGTATGATATGCAATACAGCGATTAGCATCCACCACAGAGGGACTAACTATTGCTTGGGTCGGACAAGCGCTTAAACAACGGCTACAGGTGCCACAATGGGCGCTATGGGGTCGATCGGGTTCTAAAGGTAAATTAGTTAATATTTCGGCTAAAAAAACCCAACTGCCGTAATTACGGGTAATTAAGTTACCATTCTTGGCAATCCAGCCGATCCCTGCTCTTTGCGCCCAAACTTTATCCTGTACCGGTCCTGTATCCACATAGTAACGGGTTTGAATTTGCTCCCCCTGACTTTCTAACCATTGACTGAGGGCTTTTAATTTTTTACTTAATACTTTGTGATAATCCCGTCCCCAAGCATAACGGGAAATTTTGCCATGGTTTTGCTCTTGACTGTGTTGCTGGGGGGTGTAGTAGTTAAGGGCGAGACCAATTAGCGATCGCGCTTCTGGCCAAAGAGTTTTGATATCCTGTCGTTTCGGGTTAGTCATCCAATCCATATCAGCGTGATAACCCCGCTCTAACCAGCTTTTTAGATGGGATACCGCCGAGTCTTGGCTGTCCACAGAGGCAATACCGACCCCATGGAAGCCCAACTCTAGCGCTTTTTCTTTGATCTGTGTTTCTGATACCATAGAAATATCTTAAGTCAAGTATTTGTAACAATTATTTACAATGATCAATTTATTGAGCCAAATCCCAGGCTGAACAGTTAGAAACTATGATCAACGAAGAAACTGTTGTGGTTCCCGTCCCCGCTATATCGTCCTCATACTAAATCCAGTTATTAAAAACTGATTATTTATTCTCCGTTTTGCATGAGTGCATGAGTAGAAAACGGGTTTCTCCGAGAAACCCGTTTTCTGTGCGTTACTCAACGGATTTAGTATAACTATTGACTTGCTCAATTAACACCCGTCCCTAAAATGACTTGCACTTTGCTAGTACAATTATAGTAAAATAAGAAAGATTAAAACAAATAACCATGTCTCAACCGATTACCATCGAAGATATCTATAAACTTTTTGAGAAAACTAACGAAAAGTTTGAACAATCACGCCAAGAATACGATCGCCGGGCTGCTGAAGCCAAGGCCGAAGCCGATCGCCGGGCCGCCGAAGCCAAGGCCGAAGCCGATCGCCGGGCCGCCGAAGCCAAGGCCGAAGCCGATCGCTGGGCCGCCGAAGCCGATCGCCGGGCTGCTGAAGCCGATCGCCGTTTAGCCAAGCTAGAGAAAACAGTGGCCAATACCAGTCGTGCTGTGGATAGTTTAACCACTCGCTGGGGAAGATTTGTCGAGGAATTAGTCGAACCTGCTGTTATTAGCCTATTTCGTGGCAAAGGTATCGATGTCAAAGAAACCTACAGTCGTGCCAGGGTAAAACGGCAAGGAATAGCCATGGAGATTGATATTTTAGCCGTCGATGAAACCGAGGTAGTTTTAGTAGAATGTAAGTCTCGTTTATCGAAAGATGATGTCAACGAGTTTTTAGAAAAATTAAGTCGATTTAAACAAGCATTTCCCCATTATAAAAACTATCAAGCTTATGGTGCAGTGGCAGGAATAGAAATAGATGAAGGAGTAGATCGTTATGCCTATAAACAAGGTTTATTTGTAATTAAACCATCGGGAGAAACGGTAGAAATCATTAATGATTCTGGTTTCGAGCCTAAATTATGGTAGGAGAAAGATGGTTCCTTCATCTGGCAAAGTATTGGCAGCAGGTCTAATTTTTCCAACCTAGGACTATACTAACTTATGGATACGATGCAGGATTAGTATTCATATTTTGATTCAGTAACGTCTTGCATAATTAATTTTTGAGGATTCAAAAACGGCAAAAATAAGGATTAAATTGCCTAAAATCTGTGAAGAGACCATTTAATTGATTATTATTCATGCTTAATTCTCCTGACTACTGACGACCGGCTCCTAATCCCAACAACAATTTTTGATTTTTACCAGAGGTCTAGTAACGTCTTGTCCTAAAATTGCCAATAGCCAGTTTCAATGCACAAGAGCCTGATGGCTAAAAACTGGCTCCAGTTTTTGACCGGGATAGCACCGCTTGATCACAGTGGATCGTAAAATGGGATAATGCTAACTTTGAGAGTCAGAGAGACTATGAGTGAATTCGACTACGATTTAATTATTATCGGTGCTGGAGTTGGTGGCCACGGAGCAGCCCTACACGCGGTCAAATGTGGGCTAAAAACGGCTATTATCGAAGCCAAAGATATGGGAGGAACCTGTGTCAATCGCGGTTGTATTCCTTCTAAAGCTTTACTGGCAGCCTCGGGACGAGTGCGAGAATTAGCCGATAGTGACCATCTGAAAAGTCTAGGTATTGCCATCGCTGGCGTTAATTTTGACCGTCCGACAATTGCCGATCATGCTAACAACCTTGTCAGTAAAATTAGAGGCGATCTCACTAATAGTCTTAAACGTCTCAAGGTTGATACTATCCACGGTTGGGGAAAAATCGCCGGTCCGCAAAAAGTTAGCGTCATCGGGGATAGTGGCGAAAAAATCTACACCGCTAAGGATATTATGCTCTGTCCGGGGTCGGTTCCCTTTGTCCCACCGGGGATCGAGATCGATCATAAAACGGTTTTTACCAGCGATGAGGCCGTTAGATTAGAAACTTTACCCAAGTGGATCGCAATTATCGGTAGTGGTTATATCGGTCTGGAATTTTCGGATATATACACCGCTTTGGGTTGTGAAGTGACGATGATCGAAGCTTTAGATAGTCTCATGCCTGGATTTGACCCAGAAATCTCGAAAATCGCTGAAAGAGTTCTGATTAAACCTAGAGACATCGAGACTTATGTGGGAGTTTTGGCAAAAAGTATTAAACCGGGGAATCCTGTGGCCATTGAACTGGTGGACGCAAAAAGCAAAGAAGCGATTGAAATTTTAGAAGTAGATGCTTGTTTAGTCGCTACAGGAAGAATCCCGGCGACAAAGAATCTCGGATTGGAATTTGTGGGGGTAGAACTGGATAAACGCGGTTTTATTGCCGTTAATGACAAAATGCAGGTAATTCAGTCCGGTGAACCGGTTCCCCATCTCTGGGCTGTGGGTGATGCTACGGGTAAAATGATGTTAGCTCACGCTGCTTCGGGTCAAGGGGTAATAGCCATTGAAAATATCTGTAATCGCCCAAAAACCATCGATTATCGCAGTATTCCCGCCGCTGCTTTTACCCACCCCGAAATTAGTTATGTGGGTTTAACGGAACCGCAAGCAGAAGTTTTGGCACAGGAAGAAGGGTATAAGGTCGCTGCTGTCAAAACCTATTTTAAGGGAAATTCCAAGGCTTTAGCGGAAGGAGAAACGGAAGGCATCGCTAAAGTCGTTTATCGTCAGGATACGGGCGAATTACTCGGTGTTCATATTATCGGTATCCACGCATCGGATTTAATTCAAGAAGCGGCCAATGCGATCGCTGAACGTAAATCTGTCCATGAACTCGCTTTCCGCATCCACACCCATCCAACTCTCTCAGAAGTCCTCGACGAAGCTTATAAACGCGCTGAAGTGGCAGCATAGAGTCAGTTATCAGTTATCAGTTATCAGTTATCAGTTATTACCGTTAAGTTTCTGACTCCTGAATTCTGACTCCTTTCTCTTTTTTTACTTTTTACTTTCAAGATTATGTTTGGATTAGGTTGGCCAGAAATAGTAATTATTGCTGTGGTTGTTCTCCTGATATTTGGACCGAAAAAAATACCCGAATTTGGGGCAGCTTTGGGGAAAACTTTACGGGGATTTAAAGAAGAAATCAATAAAGATGAGCAAGAAATTGAAGACAGTGACGAGAAGATGAGATAGATTTCGCCAGGATGAAACTCCGCTACAGCAGTTATCAGTTATCAGTATTAAATAGTAGTTTCCCACTTTCTTTTCACTCTTTGCTGTTTACTGATCACTGATTACTGTTTACTGCTCACTGATTACTGAATATCTGCTTCTCCCCCCACCACCACATCGCGGATGCGGAGACTGGGGCCACCGCAGCCGACGGGTAAACCACTTTGACCCCCTTTTCCGCAGCCTCCCGACTCGTCCCAGTAGAAATCATCCCCAATTGCCTCAATATTGGCTAGGGTTTTAAAGACATTACCGGAGAGAGTCACATCCTTAACCGGTTCAGCAATTTCCCCATCGCGAATCATCCAAGCTTCCCCGGCGCTAAAAGTGAACATTTCGCCGTTAGTCATGCCTCCCTGCCAATTTTGGGCATAAACTCCCGTTTTTATCCCCGAAAATAACTCTTTAACGGCAGTGGTTCCCCGTTCAATCCAAGTGTTGGTCATGCGGACAATGGGCGGATAATGATAATTGAGACAACGAGCGTTACCGGTCGGTTTTTCGCCTAATTTGCCCGCCGTTTCCCGCGAATGCAGTCTTCCCACCAAAACCCCATCTTTAATTAACTGAGTCGTGGTCGCGGGGGTTCCCTCATCGTCATAAAAATAACTGCCCCGATGACCTTCCGGATAGGCCCCGTCAAAGATTTGCAGGTTATCTGGTCCAAAACGTTTGCCCATACTCATCACTTCCAAAAGGTCGGGATTTTCGTATAACATATCTGCCTCGGAAAGGTGGCCAAAAGCCTCATGGACGAACAGACCGGTTAAAATGGGATCGATGACGACGGTGTAGGTATCGCCCTTGACAGGGGGCAAAACTAGGGCTTGTACGGCACGTTTAGCCGCCCCCTGCACCTGTTCTTCTAAATTGACCAGATCCTCGAAAGCTTTTCGGGAGCCCGTGGTTTCCCGGCCTGTTTGTACGCTGTCCCCATCCCTAGCGGTGGCCGAAAAACGCATTTCTAAGTCCGACCATTTTTGTTCGATTAAAGTCCCGTCAGAAGTGCCTAAAAGAATATGTTGACTGCTATCGCTGTAACGGACGGAAGTGGTGGCAATACTGGGATGATGTTGACGCAATAAATTATTATAGCGATCGCAGAGGGCTTTTTTATCAGCTAATGGTACTAAACGGGGATCCGTTCCCGTTAAAGGCAATTCACAACTAATAATTACAGGTTCTACCGGAGCAATCAGGGTTTCTTCTTCCCCAATTAAACGGGCAGCAGCGATCGCATCTTCTAATCGTTCCTGTAAACTGGATAATTGATTAAAGCTGGCAAATCCCCAACCTCCTTTATAACAAGCGCGTACCTGACCACCGATAGCAATACCTTCGCTGAGGGTTTCCACTCGTTCGGAACGTAGTAGAATATTCGTCCCCCGCGCTTCTTCCAGACGAATTGTCAGGAAATCGACGCGGTTTTTATAACGGTTAATCAGTTCGCTAATTAGGTTTTTATAGTCGGTGAGAGTATCGGTCATAGGAATTATGAATTATGAATTATGAAGTGGGAAGTGGGGAGCTTTTTTGCTGTGAACAGTAATCAGTAATCAGTAAACAGTAAGCAGTAAAGAGTGAACTGATAACTGATACTAAATCTGGTTATTAAAGACTGATTATTTATTCGCCTTTTTGCATGAGTGCATGAGTAGAAAACGGGTTTCTCCGAGAAACCCGTTTTCTGTGCGTTACTCAACGGATTTAGTATGATAACTGATCACTGACAACTGAAATTAGGCGAGATAATCCTGTAAAGCTTTCACCTCTAAAGGTTGGGATTGCAGGGATTTTAAGGCCGCTACCGTCGCTTTTGCCCCGGCGATAGTGGTGATAATTGGTAACTTATAATCGAGGGCAGTACGGCGAATTTGTCGGCCATCGTTTTGGGATTCTTCACCACTGGGAGTATTGACAATAAACTGAATCAAGTCATTTTTGATCCAATCGATAACGTGGGGACGACCTTCGTGAATCTTTAGCACTAAATCGATATTTTCGCAACCGTTTTCTAACAAAACTTTACGAGTTCCGGAAGTGGCGACGACGCGAAAACCGAGGGATTGCAGATCCTTAACTACGGGAACCATGGGGGTTTTATCGCGATCGTTCATCGAGACAAAAACCGTCCCACTGGTGGCTAAAATCACGCCGGCGGCCATTTCTGCCTTAGCGAAAGCTTTGCCAAAATCGCTGTCAATCCCCATTACTTCCCCTGTAGAACGCATTTCTGGTCCCAGGAGAGTATCAGCACCGGGGAACTTCTGGAAGGGTAAAACCGCTTCTTTGACGGCGATATGACGGGGAATTGCTTCGCTGATGATACCCAATTCTGCTAGGGTTTTGCCCGACATGACGAGGGAGGCAACTTTTGCCAGAGGAACTCCCGTTGCTTTGGAAACGTAGGGAACAGTACGACTAGCGCGGGGATTCGCTTCTAAGATATAAACTGTCTCCCCCTGTACCGCATACTGGATATTCATCAAACCGATTACTTTTAAAGCTTTCGCTAGTTCCACCGTCCATTGTCGAATTGTGGTTAAAACCGAGGCACTCAGGGACGTATGGGGGATAGAACAGGCAGAATCGCCCGAATGTACGCCCGCTTGTTCGATATGTTCCATTAATCCCCCGATAACTACTGTTCCCGTGGCATCTGACAGGGCATCCACATCCACTTCGATGGCATTTTCGAGGAATTTATCGATTAAAATCGGGTGATCCGGTTCTATCTGTACCGCATACTTCATATAGCGTTCCAATTCGCTATCGGAATAGACGATTTCCATCGCCCGACCGCCCAAAACGTAGGACGGACGTACTACTACAGGATAACCGATGCGTTGAGCCACCGCTTGGGATTCTTGGAAATTGCGGGCAATACCGTTGAGGGGTTGTCGGATATCTAATTCTCGGAGGATTTTTTCAAAACGTTCCCGATCTTCGGCGGTATCGATCGAATCGGGTGAAGTTCCCCAAATTTTGGTATTTACGGGACAATTAGGCGATTCTAAATATTTTTGCAGGGGAACCGCCAGTTTTAAGGGAGTTTGCCCACCGAATTGAATAATTAAACCCTCTGGTTGTTCCGCTTCGATGATATTTAAGACATCCTCTTTGGTCAGGGGTTCAAAGTAAAGGCGATCGCTGGTATCGTAATCGGTGGAGACAGTTTCCGGGTTAGAGTTGACCATAATCGTCTCAAAACCGGCTTGACTGAGGGAAAAAGCGGCATGACAACAACAGTAGTCAAATTCTATCCCCTGGCCGATGCGATTGGGACCACCACCGAGGATCATCACTTTGCGTTTATCGGAGGGTAAAACTTCCGATTCTACCTGTTCGTAGGTGGAATAATAGTAGGGTGTCAGGGCCTCAAATTCCGCCGCGCAGGTATCCACCATTTTATAAACGGGAACAATACCTAAACCCTTGCGATAACTTCTCACTTCGTCCTCGCTGCTGTTGGTGGCGAAGGCGATTTGGCGATCGCTAAATCCCTGTTGTTTAATAGCGAATAGGTCCTCTTTGCCGAGACTTTTCAGGGGAGTTCGTTTGAGAAACTTCTCGGTTTCCATCAAATCGGCCAATTTATCGAGGAACCAGGGATCGATCCCGGTTAGTTCGTGGATTTCCTCCCCATTCATGCCCAATTTAAAAGCATGATAGATACTATAAACCCGTTCGGGGTTAGGTGTCCGCAAACCGGCCCGGACTTCCGAGAGAGGGGGGAGAGTTTCGACTTTATCGCAACCAAAGCCAAAACGTCCCGTTTCTAGGGAGCGAAGCGCTTTTTGAAAGGATTCTTGGAAAGTTCGACCGATAGCCATGGCTTCCCCGACGGATTTCATCTGGGTGGTTAGAATCGGTTGGGAGCCAGGGAATTTCTCGAAGGCAAAGCGAGGAATTTTGGTGACGACGTAATCGATAGTCGGTTCAAAGGAAGCCGGGGTTTTTTTGGTGATATCGTTGGGAATTTCGTCTAAAGTGTAGCCTACTGCTAGTTTAGCGGCAAATTTAGCGATCGGGAATCCCGTGGCTTTCGATGCTAGGGCCGAAGAACGGGATACCCGGGGATTCATCTCAATCACGATTACGTCGCCGTTAGTGGGATTAACGGAGAATTGGATGTTCGATCCGCCGGTTTCTACGCCAATTTCCCGAATAATTGCCTTAGAATAGTCCCGGAGGCGTTGGTATTCTTTATCGGTCAGGGTTTGGGCGGGCGCAACCGTAATCGAGTCGCCGGTATGGACCCCCATCGGGTCAAAGTTTTCGATCGAACAGATGATCACCACGTTATCGGCTAGATCGCGCATGACCTCTAATTCGTATTCTTTCCAGCCAATTAGGGATTTTTCGACGAGAATTTGCGATGTAGGCGAACAATCTAGACCATACTGGGCCATCGGTTCAAATTCTTCTTGGTTATAGGCAATACCGCCCCCCGTTCCGCCTAAAGTGAAGGCCGGCCGGATAATGAGAGGATAGGAACCGATCTGATGACCGATCGCTTTTGCCTCCTCTAAATTGTTGGCAATCCCCGAAGGACAAACGGGAACACCGATTTTCTCCATTGCTTTTTTGAATAGTTCCCTATCTTCGGCTTTTTCAATAGCGGGAAGTTTTGCCCCGATCAGTTCCACGTTATATTTTTCTAAAACGCCGCTTTTGGCCAAAGCTACGGCGGTATTGAGGGCAGTTTGGCCGCCCATAGTCGGTAGAATCGCATCAGGACGTTCTTTGGCGATAATTTTCTCGACAATTTCCGGCAGAATTGGTTCAATGTAGGTGCGATCGGCCATTTCTGGATCGGTCATGATCGAGGCGGGGTTAGAATTGACTAAAATTACCTCATAACCTTCTTCTCGTAGGGCTTTACAGGCTTGAGTTCCCGAATAGTCGAATTCACAGGCTTGTCCGATGACAATCGGGCCAGCGCCCAAGATTAGGATTTTCTGTAAGTCATCACGGCGTGGCATAGGCTTAGGGTTGCTTGAGGATAAACCCCAATCATTGTATATGTTGTCACCCCTCTATTCCCTAAAGCTTTATTTAGGTTTAATGACCTTATTCTAGCTGTCAGCCTTGAATCAGTGATCGGTGATCAGATCTGAGCCTTGCACTAGCGACTGTTCACTATCTCCCCGCTCCCCAACACCCAACCGCTCACCGGATAGGTACTGGTACTATTTGGGAACGATTGTCAAACAATTGTAAAACTTCGTTATATTTAAGGAACATTTGAGAGACTAAGGAGCATCGGAGTTGTGGCTTTATACGCAGATTTGCATCGGCATTTAGGGGGATCGGTAGTACCGAGAATTCTCTGGCGCTACTTTCACAGACATGAGCGGGATTTAGCGGCCAAATTCCAGGAATACCCCGCTTTTGAGGAATTTTACACCCGTGAACGCAATAGTTTAGATGAGTATTTGGAATTACATACCCTCGTCGAAAGTGTTCAAACCGCCCAAACTTTGCCCTATTTTATTTATCGTCTGATTCGCGGCGCTTACATCTTCGAGAATCTTGCCTATTTAGAATTGCGCTATACTCCCTACTATCGCACCGACGAACATTTGAACCAAACAGAGCGAATCGAGCAAATGCGCTCGATTGTCGAGATCGTCGGTCAAGCCTCGAAAATGAGCGAATATCCGATTATTACCAGTCAAATTCTCTGTATGCACTCGCGACTTCCCTCCGAAGTCAACAAAGCGATCGTTGATCTGGCCCTAGAGATGAAAGAATACGTCTGTGCGATCGATATTGCCGGGGGTGATTCCTACTACCAAACTCGACTAGAGGAATTTGCTGGTTTATACAGTTATGCCAGGGAAGAGGGTTTAAATACCACCGGCCATCTTTACGAAACAAAGGACGGTTGTTATCCCCAATTACTGCCCTATCTGCAAAGAATTGGTCACGGTATTCAAATTCCCCTACAATATCCGGAATTGCTGCCGGAAGTTGCCCGTCGTCATCAATGTTTAGAAGTCTGTCCCACCACCTATTTAAAAACTGGCACCCTCAAAAGTTTATCGCAATTAAAGATAGTCTTTGATCGCTGTTCTGAAGCGGGGGTTGATATTGCTATCTGTACCGATAATGCCGGTTTACACAATGTCCGGCTGCCCTTCGAGTACGAAAATTTACTCACCCTGGACGTGATCGATTTTCGACAATTACAAGCTTGTCAAGATGCGGCTTTTCGTCATGCTTTTGCCTGGCCCTACAGTCAAAAACCCGCCTCACTTTTAACTGGTTTGTTATCAGTGGATAATCCCAAATTACCAGTTTATCAGTAACAGAATTAACTTTAGTTCGGGTTAAGCAACTTCTAACCCGATTTCCCATCGGGGTTTTTGCCCCTCCCGAACTACTGAATCTTGATTAAACTCAACCCAAAGAGAGTATAGGTACAGAGAGAGCCGAGACCGAACATCAGGGAACGAGCGATTGGGACATTAGTGATATAAAAAAGGGAAAATAAAAGCCGGAGGATCACAAAAGCGATCGCACAGGTAGCGGCCAGGGAGGAGGAGACTCCTGTAACGTAGGCCATGAGAGCGGCGGCACTATAGATCATAAAGGTTTCAAAACCATTTTGATGGGCCCAAGTTGCTCGTTTAGCGTAGTCTGGGAGTTGGTCGAACATGGCCCGGGGAGCGGAGGTATCGTAACCCACCTTAGCTCTAGCGTAAGCCACCAGCAGAAAAGGTAGATAGACAGAGATAGCGGCAGCCACTATCGAATAGAGAAGAATGGCACTGACGGAGAGATTCATCGCTGAATTTAGTCAAAATAAAATAGGGTAACTAGCTTGCGTTGATCTTCCGCTTCCGCGCAGGTTTGCAAAAGGGTTTGACTGTCGTGGAAAGCAAAACAGATTAACTGTTGACAACGATTGATAATCTCCCGATTACAGAGGCTGCTGGCTTCCCCTAGGGATAGATGGTCATTTTCGGGACATTCCACCAGATGGATAACCTGCTGGAGTTGTTCTTGGGATTCCAGGGGCTGGCGATCGAGACTTTGGGGTAAGATCACGGTTAACAGATTAGGATCTGCCCGCATTGCCCCCTTAATGACGGCGGAATTGGTTCCCGTCGCCCCGGAGGTCATAATCCGATTGCCCGCCAGCACGAGGGCATAGGCCATCATTTCGATCAATTGCTGGTGCGTGATGGGAACGTGACGGGAACCCAATAAAGCGACGCGCTTAGAACCGGTCTGCTGAATGGCGGCTAGTTCTTGAGCTAGAGTGTCTAGGGTGTTAGTGGTATCTACAGATTGACTCAAAGACTTTTACTGCAAATTCGGACTGATTAACCGTCCGTTATTGTAGCATCGAATTGTCATGATCGGAAATTTGGCCCAAAAAACCCCAGCGACCGATCGAGGTGTTCTTTCGGTGGTGGTCCCCTATGATCCCTCAGAAATTGTTATTGGTGGGGAAGTGCCTCTAGATTCTGCGGTAAGATAGGTGCATAGACGATATTTACCCCAGAGCCATGACCACTTCTCCTGTTCCCCAAGGGGACGATTTTAGCGATCGCCAGATCCGTCCCGTACAATATCGGGATTTGGAAGACATTGAAGCTTTAACCCTGGATGACTTCGATGAGGATATTGATCGTCGCGCCCAAAATTTCCGCACGCAGGTGCAACAGGTGCGGCCTTGGTTTGGGTTGTTTAAAATTCTCAGTTTTTTTCCCAATCCTCTCCAACACCGTTTTCATGTCTATGTGGCTGAGTCCATGGCCAATCGGGGAGAAGAAGGGAAAATTCGCGGGGCAATCCAAGTCACCCCTTTTAATAGTAGTCGCAGCACTTGGCGGGTGGAACAGGTGCGGGTGCATCCGGCGGAGTCTTTAAGCGAACCCAAGGGCATCGGGGCGCAATTACTGCGTTATTGTCTAGAAACGGTTTGGGAAGCGCGCACCTGGGTGTTAGAGGTTAATATCAATCAAAAGGACAGTTTGGCACTTTTCCGGCAACACGGTTTTCAGCCTTTGGCGGAATTAACCTATTGGTCTTTACCGCCGCAATTATTACAGGAATTGAGCAAACAAGAGGCAGATTTACCGAATTTACTGCCCGTGAGCAATGCTGACGCTCAATTACTTTATCAGTTAGATTGTGTGTCTATGCCGCCGCTACTGCGTCAGGTATTTGATCGCCATATCCAGGATTTTAAAATCAGTTTAGTTGATAGTTTGCTCTATCGCTGTCAAAGTTGGTGCGGCAGTCCGCAAATTAGTCGCGGTTACGTTTTTGAACCGCAACGAAAAGCGGCGATCGGTTATTTTGAATTAATTCTATCTAATCGGGATGAGCGACCCCATCAAGCGAAATTAATTGTCCATCCCGCCTACACTTGGCTCTATCCTAAGTTATTAATCCAGATGGCCCAGATCACTCGCAAGTATACCCCTCGCTCGCTAGAGTTGATATCTGCCGATTATCAGCACGAAAGACGGGAATATCTGGAACAATTGGGAGCGATCCGCAGTTCCCACACCCTGATGATGTCGCGCTCGGTATGGCACAAAATCCGCGAAACTAAGCCGGAAAATTCCGCCCTGGCAGAAATGCTGCAGGGTTTACAACCGGTGCCGCGAACTCCCATCCCTAGTCGGATGTCTTGGTTAAAATGGCCCAATAATCCCCCCCTGGACCCCCTCGACAGTCCGGGGGAACTTCCCCCGGTCAAACCGCCCTCGGAACCCCCCGATCAGGGGCATCCAGTGTGATGGAAAGAGTCGCCGCCCTCGGCTTAGATATCGGCAAAAAACGGGTAGGAGTGGCAGGATGTGACGGCACTGGTTTAATCGCCACCGGTTTAACCACGATTATCCGTTCTTCCTTTGTTGCCGAATTACCACAGTTTGAGGCGATTGTCAAGGAAAGAAATATTAAGATTTTGGTGGCGGGACTGCCCTATACCATGGCCGGAGAACTAGGATTTCAGGCCCAACAGGTGCAAAAATACGCCCAGAAACTAGCGATCGCCTTAGATTTGCCCCTCGAATACATTGATGAGCGTTGCACGTCCCTAGAGGCGGAAGAATTCTTAAAAGCCAAAAAACAGTTTTCCTCTTGGGATAAGGGAGCGATCGATCGGGAAGCGGCGGCGATTATTTTACAACAATGGCTCGATCGCCGACGGCGAGTTAATACTGTTGTTTGAGGGGAAGAGCGAACATTGTCACCAGAAAAATTACTAGGGGCAAGGGGCGAATTTTAATCATTTTCCTGCTTCTTCGTCGGTTTGTAGTCTTGTTTTAGCAATAATGCGGGTTTTCTTTAAATCTCCCTCGCTCAATTCTTCTCCCACCTGTAAACGGGTGGCATTAGTTTGGAGGACAGTGGCGGCGTTTTTTTCTCCCAACTGTAGAGCGGTTTTGGCCGCGGTTTGTAGCATGGTGGCGGCGGCTGCTCGATCGCCCTGTTTTAATTTTTCTTCAGCGATTTGGGTTTGACGATATTTGGCTAAAGTCAGAGTCGATTTCTGAACTTGCTCGTTTAATTGGGATTGATAGATAGCTTGGGAGGTGATATCAAGGCTAAAAGTCGCAGTTTCTAGTCCTTTTTGACCGGAAGCGGGATCATCGTAGCGAATCTTCACTTTAGCTATGGTGTGAGTACCGGGGGGAATTTGGTCAATATAGAGATTGAGGAGGAGAATTTTTTCTTCATCTATCATTAAATCACCCAAACGGGTGATGTAAAAATTGCCCTCTTTTTGTAGGCTCATTTCTATAGTTTCTGGAGCAACTTGGGCAATGGGTTTTAACTCCGCTAAATGAGTCCTGGAATCTAATTCTAATTGCAGGAAAGCGTTAGTTAACCGCACAGATTGCAGACGGTTAAACAGACGAGTAAATTCAATTAAAGCCTGTTCGGGTCTTTCGATATAAGATAAACTTCCGCCAGCGATATCGGCAATTTTTTCTAGGATATCTTGATTCCAACGATCGCCAAAACCGAAGGTATTTAAGGTGATACCGTACTCAGCCGCTACTGCGGCTAATTTTAAACAGCGTTGATTATCTCCGTGTTCATTTTCACCATCGGTAAGCAGAAAAATATGAGATACATAACCTTTGCTGCCGCTGGAACTTTCTTGGATACCTAATTTTATCCCTTCATCGATCGCCGTACCTCCCCCCGCTTGTAATTGTTGAATTTTTGAGCGAATTAAGGTCAGATCATCCTCTCGCGATTGGGAGGGAAGAATAACTTTGGCGCGATGATCGAAAGCTATTACCGAGAGACGATCATTAACTCCGAGGGATTCTATTAAACTTAAAGCCGCTTTTTTGACCGTTTCTAGCGGTTTTCCCTGCATAGAACCGCTATGATCGAGAACTAAACAAAGATTAATCGGTAAATTTGTGTTGATCTGTTCACTGGTGGCGGCGATCGATAGCATCAGTTGACGTTGACTGCTGTTTTGATTAGCATCGATATGACTGTCACTCAAGGCCGATTTTAGAGTTACCCGCATAAGAGTTTTTAATCGTGGTCGTTGATATTTATATTGTAATGAGTATAGTTAGATTTGTGTTTATTTTACCGTCCGGCATCGAGTTAAACAAGTTCCAGAAGTGGCTGCATTTAATTTTCGTCAATCTACGATACTCACCTGCGGTTGTTCATATATTGGGAATAATTTTAAAATCACTGATAATTCCCGATTGTCGATATTTCTACAAAGTTAAGATGCGGCCCCAGCAGTTCTTGCGGGAAATTTTACCTTAGCCAGTCGGCCCTATTCTTTCGTGGAAGTCATGGTAAAATCTCTTTAATGCGAACTAAAGTTATTTACTTTTTTTGAGATGATAACAAATTGGAATCGATGTTGATCAGGGGAAGGGAGCCTGAACCAGTCATGACGACAGGAAAACGTCCATCCCACTTTTCGATTGCTCGTTGTTGTAAAATTTCTGCTGTTAGGTTTTGGCGCAATAGTTTTTGAGCTTCTGCCTGTCCCTTCGCGCGGTTGATTTCCGCTTTCGCTTCCTGTGCTGCTTGTTGTGCGCGAAAAGCAGCTTCTTGTGCCTTTTGTTCCGCTACTTGTTTGGCTTCAATCGCTGCGTTAAACTCTTCAGAAAAACCAAAATTAACGAGAGATACATCATTGATAATTATCCCATAACGTCTTAGTCTTTGGGCGAGGGAATTGTCAATTTCACGTTTGAGTTCTCCTCGCTCTTGCAAGATATTTTGTACGGGACGTTGTGCTGTTGCTGCTTTGACAATTTCCGATACTGCTGGGTTGATAATACCAGAGACAATCTCATTGATATCCCCAACTTGTTGATAAATCTGATTAACTTTGTCGGGGTCGATGTGCCAGTTAACGATAATAGTTGTTTCCACATCTTGCAAATCTTTGGAAGCTCCTTTTGCCTTTACTTCCGTTGTTTGCACTCGAACGTTGAGGGTCTTGATCTTGGTGACAATCGGTATCACGGGATGAATTCCTTCATCGAGGATTTGTTTCTGCACTTTGCCAAAGTACATGACAACGCCGCGTTCGCCAGTATCAATAACGGCAAAAGGGCGCAGTATGGTAGTAAAAGCTAATATTAAAATTCCCCCCGCCATTAATGGTATTATATTGCGATTGTAATTCATGACAACTCCTGAGATATTTGATCGGTTTTATCGTACCACTGTTATTATAAGTAAGTAATCTCAATTAATTTTTAGATAGTGGGACAAGCTTCTGGTTCTTTGTATTTTATCTTTAATTGTAACCGGCTACTTAGTTGATGATAGGTGGTGCGTTACTTCAATCATAGTCCATCACACAATCACAGTCGATGATAGGTGGTGCGTTACGAGGGATTGTTACCTTCCAGTCACAGCAGCAATTTTGGCTGTCTAACGCACCCTAAGTTTTACTTTTTGTTAACCACAAAGACAGGAAGTTAGGATTTTAACTAAGGGAGAGAAGGAAGGTTAGGGGAACCATTCAACAAAGCGGCGATCGCTTGTTCTAGGGCCAGGGAAATATGAGTCCAATGGGTTCCCCCCTGACAAAAAACGATATAGGGTTCCCGTAGGGGTCCATCGGCGGAGAATTCCGAGGTGCTACCATCGATAAACGTGCCACCAGCCATCACTACTTGGCTCTCATAGCCCGGCATTTGGGCAGGAATGGGTTCCAAGTAGGAACCGATGGGAGAATAGGCTTGAATGGCTTTACAGAAGGCAATCAGCTTATCGGGGGAACCGAGTTTAATCGCTTGAATAATATCGCGTCGAGGCACAAAAGGAGCGGGATTGACTGGATAACCCAACTTATCGCCCACATAGGCAATTAAATGACTGCCTTTCATCGCTTCTCCCACCATTTGCGGTGCTAGAAACAATCCCTGATAAAGAAGACGATTTTGGTCAAAAGTTGCCCCTCCCTCCCTACCGATCCCCGGTGCTGTCAGACGATAGCAGGCCATTTCCACTAATTCCGCTTTACCTGCTATGTATCCCCCGGCCGTGACGATTGTACCTCCGGGATTTTTAATTAGAGAACCGGCCATTAGATCTGCCCCCACGTTGGTGGGTTCTTGGGTGTTGATAAATTCTCCATAGCAATTATCGACAAAACAGACCGTATTCGGGTTTTGTTGTTTAACTATACGGACAATTCTCTCGATTTCGTCAATAGACAAACTCGATCGCCAGGAATAACCGCAAGACCTTTGAATATGTACTAAACGGGTTTGGGGTTTAACTGCTGTTGCCAAGGCCAACCAATCGATCGCACCGGTAGAATCTA
The DNA here is from genome assembly GCF_014698375.1 of Microcystis flos-aquae FACHB-1344. Lineage (NCBI taxonomy): Bacteria > Bacillati > Cyanobacteriota > Cyanophyceae > Chroococcales > Microcystaceae > Microcystis > Microcystis flos-aquae. Next base: position 19,917 of record NZ_JACJSW010000182.1, read on the forward strand.
GCTCTAATTGCCGATAACTAACGCCAAAATCCTTTAAAGAGCCTTGACCACTGCCCCTAATCCCAATTACTTCTTCTAGGGTATCGTAGGGCGCACCCGCTACCGCTAACATCTCATCCCCCGGTCGAAGAACCCCATACAAGGCACAGGCGATCGCATGGGTTCCTGAAACAAATTGTACCCGCACCGCTGCCTTTTCGGCCCCCAGGGCTTGGGCGAACACTTGATCTAAAGTATCCCGTCCCAAGTCATCATGACCATAACCACTAACACTGGCAAAATGATGCACCCCGACGCGGTTTGCACGGAAAGCGCAGAGGACTTGACGGAGATTTTCCTTGACCTGTGCGTCAATTTCCGAAAAAATGGGCAGTAAGGCCTTTTCTGCCCTGTGGAGTAGAGGGGGGATATCCATCAAACAATAGACTGTGATATTTGTTACTATTTATTAAGCGTCAAAGTTCCCCCTGTGTCAAATCGAGACAGATAAGACGATGATGCTCTGTCTCCTGTTGTTTCCCTTTGGGTTATTCAATGACTGTTGCGACTTCCGAAAAACTTCCCATTGACTGGGTGACTCTCATCTACATGGCTTTTATCCACTTAGTGGCTCTTTTAGCCTTCTTGCCTAGCAATTTTAGCTGGGGTGCAGTGGGAGTGACATTGATTCTCTATTGGATTACCGGGGGTTTAGGAATTACCCTCGGTTTTCATCGTCTGGTCTCCCATCGGAGTTTTAAGACTCCCAAATGGCTAGAATACTTTCTGGTTTTCTGCGGGACCCTCGCTTGTCAGGGGGGTGCGATCGCATGGATAGGTTTACATCGTATTCATCATAAATATTCTGATACTGCTCCCGATCCCCACGATTCTAATAAAGGTTTTTGGTGGAGTCACATGGGTTGGATGCTGCACGAAATTCCTGCCGACGAAGAAATCGCTCGTTTTACCCAAGATATCGCCGACGATCCTTTCTATAAATTCTGTCAAAATTATTTTGTTCCTATCCAAATTGTTTTAGGCTTAATTCTCTATGCTATAGGCGGTTGGCCGTTTGTAATTTGGGGAATTTTTGTTCGCTTGGTCTTAGTTTTCCACTCCACTTGGTTTGTCAATAGCGCCACCCACAAATTTGGTTATGTTAGCCATGAGTCCCACGATAATTCTAAAAATTGTTGGTGGGTTGCTCTCTTAACTTTTGGTGAAGGTTGGCACAATAATCACCATGCCTATCAGTATTCTGCCCGTCATGGACTACAATGGTGGGAAGTTGACCTGACTTGGATGACCATTCGTCTGCTGCAAATTCTGGGATTAGCTACTAATATTAAGTTACCCCCCAGCACAGCAACGGCGACAGAAAGTTAGTTTTATCCAGTTGTTAAATTAAATCTAGCCGAACTTATGTTTAAGTTCGGTTATTTTTTCTCCGACTTAACCCAAATCTAACGGCTTTTCCCACGGCACAACTGAGGAATATAGGTACGGCGAATCCTCCCCCAAAAAACGAAATCATTGATAGGATAAACTTGATTATTTCCTCCTCTGTCGAACATTGACTGGGAAAGCACAACTCATCCCAAGAGCGAAGGATAACCAACCAAAAAAGAAAACACACAGGGGAAATAAGAGGCAAAAAACCAGACCCCCCGCTAGACAGCCTAATCCATTGGCCTTTCTATTCGATTTCTTCTCTGTCACCATCTCTATCGCTAACTTTTTCTAAGCCGTAGCATAAAAAGGTCAAACTATCAACTTTTTTAACAAATGTTTAATATTTACGCTGATGTGCCGGAAAGACCCCAGAGAACGTATATTTAAAGCTAATCCCCAAATTATATTAAGTTTCTAATGAAAAAAATCTCGATTTTAGGCTCTACAGGCTCGATCGGCACTCAAACTCTCGATATTGTCACCGATCATCCCGATAAGTTTCAAGTGGTGGGATTAGCCACGGGTAATAATATTCAACTACTATCGGAGCAAATTCGGCAATTTCGCCCGCAAATCGTGGCGATTAATAACGAAGGTCAACTAGAAGACCTAAAAAGCCTAATTTCCGACCTTGACTATACCCCGATTATCCTAGCAGGAAAGGAAGGAGTAATCGAAGTGGCCCGTTATGGCGATTCCGAAAGCGTCGTCACGGGAATTGTCGGTTGTGCGGGATTGCTGCCGACAATTGCCGCTATTACTGCTGGTAAAGATATCGCCCTCGCTAATAAAGAAACCCTGATTGCTGGCGGTCCAGTGGTGCTGCCTTTAGTGGAAAAACACCGAGTTAAATTATTACCTGCTGACTCGGAACATTCAGCTATTTTTCAATGTTTACAGGGAGTTCCCACTGGGGGATTAAAAAAGATTATTCTCACCGCTTCTGGGGGTGCTTTTCGGGATTTACCCGTGGAAAAATTGCCGCAAGTAACCGTAGCTGATGCCCTGAAACATCCTAACTGGTCTATGGGCAGAAAAATCACCATCGATTCGGCTACTTTAATGAATAAAGGTCTAGAAGTTATCGAAGCTCATTATTTATTTGGTGTCGATTATAATGCGATCGATATTGTTATTCATCCTCAAAGTATTATTCACTCTTTAATTGAGTTACAGGATACATCGGTTTTAGCTCAATTAGGCTGGCCAGATATGCGTTTACCCCTGTTATATGCCTTGTCTTGGCCCGAAAGAATTTATACCGATTGGGAACCTTTGAATTTAGTTAAAGCCGGCAGTTTAACTTTCAAAGAACCCGATCATCAAAAATATCCCTGTATGGGATTAGCCTACGCAGCTGGCCGCGCAGGTGGGGCAATGCCAGCAGTATTAAACGCGGCTAATGAACAAGCGGTAGCGTTATTTTTAGAAGAAAAGATTAGCTTCTTAGATATTCCCCGGGTGATCGAAAAAGTTTGCGATCGCTTTGCAATTCATAACACTTCTACCCCTAGCCTAGATGACATTTTAGCCGCCGATAATTGGGCGCGTCAAGAGGTATCTAACTGTCTGATTGCCAATCTGGTCTAGATAGTCTAGATTCTGTAGGGATGTTAACTCTAATGTCTCTACAGGTCTAGGATAGAAAAATTACTAATTTCGGCTATTTTTTCTAGATAACCTTCAATAAACCTCTTGCCTAATTAATTTTTGAGGGTTCAAAAACGGCAAAAATAAGGATTAAATTGCCTAAAATCCGTAAATAGACCATTTAATTGATTATTATTGATTCTTAATTATCCTGACTACTGACTCCTAACCCTAACAACAATTTTTGATTTTTACAATGAGGTCTAATGACCCTGAAACTTGATCAAAAATAAGATAAAATAAACAAGATAGCGGTTATTACTTTTAATTTTCTATGGTTACAACTTCTCTATCCCTCCCCGAAATCGCCAGAGAAACCCGTCAAGCGAGTCGTCAACTGGCTATCCTGACTAACGAAGAAAGGAATGAAGCTTTAGAGGCTATTGCTGAGGCTTTGACTGCCAATGCCGATAAAATACTAGAAGCGAATATCGCCGATGTTCAAACAGCCAAGGCGATGGAATTATCCCCAGCTTTATGTGCGCGATTAGAGTTAAGTCCCAGCAAATTAAAAGCCGCTATTGCCGGGGTGCGAGATGTGGCTAAATTAGCAGATCCTTTAGCTACGATGCAAATTAATCGGGAATTAGATCAAGGTTTAATTCTGCGGAGAATAACCTGTCCTTTAGGGGTTGTAGGTGTTATTTTTGAAGCTCGTCCCGATGCTTTAATTCAAATTACCAGTTTAGCGATTAAATCTGGTAATAGCGTTATTTTAAAAGGGGGGAAAGAAGCGATCCGTTCTTGTCAAGCTTTAGTAACAATTATTCATCAGGCCTTGAGTGAAACTAAAGTTAATCCAGCGGCGGTACGATTATTAACAACACGAGAAGAAATTCAGGAACTCTTAAAACTCGATCAATACATCGATTTAATTATTCCTAGAGGTTCTAACGAATTTGTTCGTTATATCCAAAATAATACCCGCATTCCTGTCCTCGGCCATGCCGATGGTATCTGTCATCTCTACATCGACAAAGAAGCCGATTTAAGCAAAGCAATTAGGATTACCGTTGATGGTAAAACCCAATATCCTGCCGCTTGTAATACCATTGAAACTTTATTGGTTCATCAAGACATCGCTAGACAATTTTTACCCGCAGTGGCCCGAGCATTAGAGGAAAAAAAGGTTAAATTATTGGGAGATGAAGCAACTCGTCAGATGATTAACGTACCATCGGCCACAGAAGAAGACTGGCAAACCGAATATAGTGATTTAATTCTGTCAATTAAAATTGTTGATAGTCTAGAATCAGCGATCGAACATATTAATTATTACGGTTCTCGACACACGGAAGGCATTGTCAGCGAAAATCTTAACACGGCCAAAACCTTTAGCGATCGAGTCGATGCCGCCGGAGTTTTTCATAATTGTTCCACCCGATTTGCCGATGGTTTCCGTTACGGTTTTGGGGCCGAAGTGGGTATCAGTACCCAAAAAATGCCTCCCCGCGGTCCGGTGGGATTAGAGGGATTAGTCACCTACAAATACCAATTAGTGGGAGATGGTCATATTGTCGCCGATTATTCTGGGGAAAATGCCCAATCTTTCACTCATAAGGATTTATAGTCGAGAAAAAAGCCGATGTTTACAGGATTAATTCAAGCCTTGGCAACGATTCGGGTCGTGGATACTGATAGACTATATTTGTCTGTATCCTCTGATACAATTATCCGAGATTTAATGATTGGTGATAGTGTGGCTGTGGATGGGGTTTGTTTGACAGTCGAGGAAATTCTCCCAGAGGGTTTTCTGGCCACCGCTTCCCCAGAAACCCTACAGCGCACTACTTTGGGACGAAGGATTAAAACAGAAACCAACGTTAACCTAGAAACCTCTTTGCGGGTGGGTAGTAAAATCGGCGGTCATTTTGTCACCGGTCATGTGGACGGTATTGGCTGTTTAGTCGAATCGATAATCGTGGCTAATTCGTGGGAAATGAGCTTTGCTGCCCCTAGTTCCCTAGAAGAGCAGTGGAATAACTACATAGCTCGTTATATCGTCGGTAAGGGCAGTATAGCTGTTAATGGCATCAGTTTAACCGTGGCCGATTGTGATGCCTCCGGCAGCTGGTTTAAAGTGGCTGTCATCCCCCACACCTACGCCGAAACCAATCTTTCCCATTTAAAATTAGGCGATTGGGTGAATCTAGAAGGGGATATTTTAGGCAAATATGTGGAAAAATTGTTAGGAATGCGCTCTTATCACGCTCCTAGCGAGATTAGCCTAGAATTTCTGGCTGAACATGGTTATTAGTTTTCCAGAAAAAGCCTTTTCAACATATAAATTTATTGGCAATTTATCCATTAATTTTAGTTTTAAAATTGCCAACCTTCTCGCTCCATTAAACCCTGAACATTGGTACAATCGATAGAAAAGTGTTGACAGACTGTGGGGATTTTGGGAGCATTAGGCTTCAAGGCTTCTTCGGTAATTACGCAACCGTCTTTTATCTTGGCACAGGCAATAATAAATGGGTCTGCCACTGGTTTTCCTTGTAATCTTGCTTTTTGACTCACTAAATCCTTAAAGTTTCTTATAGAAACAATTTCAGCAATAAATAAAGTTTCCTGAGCAGTGGGTGGTAAAAATATTTGTTTATTGAAGTCTACCCAATCTAGAACAAATTGTTTATTATTGCCATATTCTACTTCTTTAAGCACTTCGCGTACTGATTGTAGTTTACCTTCTGACACAATCAAATCGATTTTTTGCCAAACGGTAGGAAAACTTTTGGGAAAATAGTTTCCTAAAACCTTAAAACTACTTGTGTCAAAAATGTAAACCATCAAAACAGTCCTTTGTCTAATAAATATTGTTCAAGTTTTTCCACCGTAGCAACTTTTTTAATGTTTAGATAATCAGCAACGCGCTCAATATCGTATTGACCTTGATAGTATTTATTGAACACCAGTTTTAGGTAATTTTCTCCCAAATATGTCGCCTGATTAGCATAGTAATCACCTCCAGATTTTTTATTTTTGTCCTGACTTTTTCTCACCTGCTCACTGTACCACTCGGTTACTTTAAGAGTATATTCTTTCTGAGAAATAAAGTTATTATCTAATAGTTTTCGTAGAACTACTTCTCGACTAACCTTATAATCACTGGAAATTTTCGAGATAATTTTATCGTTAACTATTGTTTCTCTAATTATCTCAGAAAAGACATGATTAGGAAGCAAAAACTCCGCAGCAAATTTATTACAAAATATCTCGATACTTTTATTTGCTCCCTGCAAACTATTAATATATCTATCGTCAGACTTAGTAATTCCATTAGTCTGCAAAAGAATATGTGCTAATTCATGAAAAATGGTAAATATTTGTCTAGATTTTTCCGTGCTATTATTAAGATAGATGATCGGAAATTCAATATCTATCAAGCAAAATCCCGAAATTTCTCGCTGCTTAAAAGAACGCTTAAAAATAAAAATACCGGCTTCTTCCACGGCACTCCGCCATTTTTTTAAGGCAGTTTCCTGATCATTCCAGGTCAGTTGTTCTTCTAGAGTAACGTTTAAATAATTTCTGATCTGTTCGGCTAATATCCTTAAATCATCCCTAGAGCTAACCGCAATATCCTGAAAGATTTTCTTGGTACTAGGATTAATACCATTATTAATTTCCTGTAGCGACAATTGCATCGCTTTTGCTTGTCGTAAAGCATAGATAGTATCGGCGGCCAAATTTTCGATTTCAAAGTCTGGCAAAGTTCTAAATTCTTGTTTTTCCTCCGCTTCTGGGGGAGGTTCTGGGAAAAAGAATAAAGCGAGAGGACGTTTATATATTTCTGCTAACTTTTCCAATTGACTATAGGTAGGAAAGTCCTCTCCTGACTCCCATTTCTCGATAACAGAAACCTCTTTTTTAAACTTGACCGCCACAGACTCAAGAGAATATCTCGCCCTTTCTCTTGCCCATTGGATTATCTTGGGATTAACGCCTGTCAGTTTCTCGCCCATCACTTTATCTTATCATCACCAGATAGAGATTTCTAGCTTGATTTAGATCATACAGTAGTTTCATTGTACTATATAATTACCTAAAATAGAGAAAATGTACCGATTTCTGGATAGGTCAGCGAGGGATTGATAACTTTTTACTATATAAAAAACCAGCCGAAAGCTTGACATTAGCCAAAATACCCAGACAATGTTAAGTTAAATTAACCAATAGCCTAGGCTTGTATTTAAGGAAAACCCCTTATGGTAGCAACACCAGTTCAACAGAAATACGACATCAAAGATATTAGTTTAGCCCCCATCGGCAAACAACGCATCGAATGGGCCGGTCGGGAAATGCCCGTTTTGCGTCAATTAGCCGAACGTTACGCCATCGAAAAACCCTTTGCTGGACTGCGTTTAGTCGCTTGCTGTCACGTTACCACCGAAACCGCTAATTTGGCGATCGCACTAAAAGCCGGTGGCGCTGATGCGTTATTAATTGCCAGTAATCCCCTTTCCACCCAGGATGATGTGGCCGCTTGTTTAGTCGCTGATTACGGCATCCCCGTTTATGCAATCAAAGGGGAAGATAACGACACCTATCACCGTCACGTTCAAATCGCCCTCGATCATAAACCCCAGATTATCATCGATGATGGTTGTGATGTAGTGGCCACCCTAGTTAAAGAAAGAAGTCACCAATTACCCGACATTATCGGTACTACCGAAGAAACTACCACCGGTATCGTCCGTTTGCAAGCCATGCTCAAAGCCGGGGTGTTATCCTTCCCGGCAATGAACGTTAACGACGCAGAAACCAAGCATTTCTTTGATAATCGCTACGGTACAGGTCAATCTACCCTTGATGGTATCATTCGCGCCACCAATATCCTCCTTGCCGGTAAAACCGTGGTTGTGGCTGGTTATGGTTGGTGTGGTAAAGGTGTCGCTATGCGGGCCAAAGGTTTAGGCTCTAATGTAATTGTCACCGAAATCAACGCCGTGCGCGCCATTGAAGCAGCGATGGACGGTTTCCGTGTTATGCCCATGGATGAAGCCGCTAAAGAAGGCGATATCTTCATCACTGTCACTGGTAACAAGCACGTTATCCGGGCCGAACATTTTGACCTGATGAAAGATGGCGCGATTGTTTCCAACTCCGGTCACTTTGATATTGAAATCGACCTGCAAGCTTTAGGCGCAAAAGCCGATAATGTTAAGGAAGTTCGCAACTTTACCCAACAATATAGACTAAAAAGCGGTAAATCCGTCGTTGTTATCGGTGAAGGTCGCCTAGTTAACCTGGCAGCCGCCGAAGGTCATCCTAGCGCCGTTATGGATATGAGTTTCGCTAACCAGGCGATCGGTGTAGAATACTTGGTTAAAAATAAAGGTAAATTGGCCCCCGGCATCTACTCGATTCCCTACGAATTAGACCAAGAAATCGCCCGTTTGAAACTGCAAGCCATGGGGATTGAAATCGATACTCTCACCGAAGCCCAATTAGAATATATCAACTCCTGGACTTCCGGAACCTAATATCGGTTATCAGTTATCAGTTATCAGTTATCAGTTATCAGTTATCAGTTCACTGAAAATACTTTACTTTAAAACTGTTTTCTAAATCCTAAAAAATTATGACTGAATGGATTACAAATACAATGACTTCTATGGGCTATTTAGGCATAGCCCTATTAATGTTTTTAGAGAATCTTTTTCCTCCCATTCCCTCGGAATTAATTATGCCCCTAGCGGGTTTTACCGTCCATGAGGGACAAATGCAATTTATTCCGGCAGTGGTAGCGGGGATTTTTGGTACGGTCATCGGAGCGCTACCTTGGTATTATCTCGGTCGGGTTGTGGATGAGGAAAAAATTGAAAAACTAGCCGATAAATACGGCAAATGGATTACCGTTTCCGCTAAAGATATTCAAAAAGCTAATCAATGGTTTAACCGTCACGGTAGTAAAGCGGTTTTACTCTGTCGTTTAGTCCCCGGAGTACGAACTTTGATTTCCCTACCCGCCGGGATGAATCACATGGCGATGATTCCCTTTTTAGTTTACTCCACCATCGGCACGACCCTCTGGGTCGTTTTTTTAACGGCAGCAGGTTACTTTTTAGGGAAAAATTACCCCCTTGTGGAAGAATATCTGGCTCCCGTGTCAAAAATAGCCCTACTTGTCCTGGTTATCTGGTTTATCCTCTGGATTATCCGCAAACGTAACCGCCGGTATGAGTAAGTTTTGATGATAGGTGGTGCGTTACGACGGATTGTCACCTTCCAGTCACAGCAGCAATTTTTGCCGTCTAACGCACCCTACGTTTTACTGCTTATAAAGGGGCAAAAGGATAAGAATATACGAGGTTTTAATATGCCAACAATTAAACTACGTTCTCAGATTGGTAGAGATGGAATCTTACATTTACATATACCGTCCGATTTTAAAGAAACTGAAGTAAATGTTACAGTAACCGTTGAAGCGGTTCAAGAAGTCAGTGAAGATTTAGCAAGTAGAAAAGAGGAAAGAAAACCTCGCTATAATGCTTGGGGCAACCCAGTAGTAGAGCAATCTATTACCCAAGCTATTTCAGGAATGCGCCGCCTTCAAAAAACTGTAGCTTTACCTAAAAGTGAAATTCGTGCCATGCGAGAAGAAGGGAGACGGTTTTGATTGAGTTTGTTTTAGATTGTTCGGTAGCAATTAGCTGGTGTTTGGTCGATGAAGATAACGATTATGCTAACGCAGTATTAGACATAATGCCAAACGCCGAAGCATTTGTTCCCGAAATTTGGTCTTTAGAGATTGTCAATACTCTCCCAGTCGCAGAAAGAAGAAATCGGATGACGGTCGAGCAAACTCAAGCATCGATTAATTGGTTACAGTCTTTACTTATTACTATTGATTCTTTAACTTCAGTCCAAGCTTTTGGCAGGACTTTAACACTAGCAAGAGAACAAAAATTAGCTTCTTATGATGCTGCTTACTTAGAACTTGCTTTGCGCTTAGATTTACCATTGGCTACCAATGATAAGCAATTAATAGATGCAGCATTACGCTGTCAGGTAGAATTACTTAATCCCGCTCTAAATTAAACAAAGTTAGTTTTATCACCCGAATATTCCTTGACTTGGTGGCTCTACCGTACTTGTGATGATAATATATAATGATGGTCTATGACAGAGAGAGACATTAAATACTGTTTGGTATTAGGAGAAAAGCTGTGCCACTGATTAAAATACCAAGGAATTATCTGATTGCTGAAGATGAAAATTTTATTACAGCAGACGTGCCAGATTCACTGCTTCAGCTTTGGCAAAAAGATTATCAAAAGGTGGTTAAAGCCAAAGGTATTCTTAAGGATAAAAAAGCGGCAATGCTATCTCATGTAGAGTCTCTTCGTCGGGAGTGGGATGGATGAAATACGTCTATGATACCAATATTTTTATTTATTATTTAGCCGATGACGATATAGTTACTTCTTTTTTCTCCCAAGCTTTTTTGAGTTTGCATCAGATTTTTATCTCACCAATTGTCAGAATTGAGTTACTCAGTTTTCCTACTTTGTCTAAGGAAGAAGAGCAGATAATTGAAGATTTACTCTCACAGTTTGAATTAATTCCCATATTGAGAGAAATTGAAGATCTGACTATTCAACTGAAACGACAGTATAAAATCAAGATTCCCGATGCCATTATTGCCGCAACAACATTGAGCCAAAATGGATGTTTGGTCACTAGAAATGTTGATGATTTTAAGGGGATTTCCAGTTTAAATATTAAAAACCCGTTTATTGATGAGGGGTAAATAATAGTAGAAGAGCGAGAATTAAAAGTTGACTTATCTGCAAAGTAGCTTACTACTGGAAACCGATAGCTTGATGACAGCAACCAGTGCCAGGTATTGAAGTAGGAAAAAGCCTATGTTTTCGTTCTAGAAATCTCCAAAAATAAGCTTGACAAAAGACCTGAGATCGTTATATCCTACAGGTTACAAGTCTTTGCGCGAGAGATCAAATCGATCGCCTGAACCATCGACCCTCCCCAACTCACACCCGTCCAAAATCTATACGGGAGGTGAGCTTTGGGGGCTTTATCTTTATTAAAACTTAAGTCGCTGTACAGTACCCAACTACCTCCTTTTCTCCAGCCGACGCGATCGCCGAACTTTTCCCACACTTTTTCATTATAATGTCTCGTGCCACCGAGACTCTCATAGATTTCTTTCTGGACGCTGAAGCCAAATTTGCTGTTACTGTAGTGTAGCCAGAGTTGGTTAATAGTTCGCAAATCTTCACAGGGGAAATTGTCAATATCCTCTACTCTCAACCATCTTTCGCTTTCCCTTCCGGCGGCTTCCCTTCCGGCGGCCCGACACATAACTTTATCTGTTTCTTCGTCTGCTTCCTTCCAGTTTCCTGCTGCTAGGAGTTGCTGTAATTTGGAGTAGTTAACACCTCTAGCACTTTTAAGCACAATATTAGCAGCAACTTTAGGCGGTGGTGGTGTTTGAATAACGGGGGTTGCTGGTGTTGGAGAATAACGGGGAGTTGCTGGTGTTTGTATCGAAGTTGCTGGTGATTGTCCCGTCAAATCTTGTAAAATCTCCCGCGCTGACTGATAACGCTTTCTTGTCCCAAACTCGATCATTTTATCAAGAATGCGCCCTAAATCATCCCGAACATTATTATTAACTAAAAACTGTCGCCAAATCCATTCATGGTCACTGGTATCAAATAAATCAAAGGGTGAAATCTGAGTCAACAAATAAATACAAGTGACCCCTAAACTATACAAATCACTGGGATTATTCGCCTTACCGTTAGCTTGTTCTGGAGCGATATATTCCGCTGAACCGATTACCGTACCAGTAACAGAACGATTAAGAGGTGTAACAACTTTAGACGCGCCAAAATCCACTAAAACCGCTTTCTTGTCTGAGTTACGTCTAATAATATTTTCTGGTTTAATATCTCGGTGAACTACTCCCTGACTATGAATAAAATCTAAAACCAGCAAAATATCTGTTAATAAAGCTTTAAATCTTGGCTTCATTAAATACCCCCTGGCTTCTCAATTCTTGTTCTAAATTCTGTCCTTCAATATATTCTTGTACCAAATATTGACGGTCATCATCATGATTGAGATAGGCGAAAAGTTCAGGAATTTGGGGATGTTTTCCTAATTTTTCTAATTGGATTGCTTCTTTTTCAAATAATTCTGAGGCTTTCTCAATTGTATCAGTTCCTTGAGCCGAAGGAAAAAACTGTTTAATCACACAATAAGGTCGAGAAGGCTTACTATAATCTATCGCTTTAAAAGTGCGACCAAATCCTCCTTGACCAATTAATTTAATTGCTTGATAACGCTCCTGTAAGAACAATTTAGAGCGGCATTTTTCACAGAATTTATTGCCATCTGGATTGGCGGAGGAACAATTAGGATTGAGACACAGACTCATGGTTTTTACTCCTTTAAGTAGTTGGGTTGACGTTAAAAAAGTAGCTCTCTTAGGTTTGGTGGGTAAAATGTATTCTAAGATACAGTCCTGCCGGCAAGCGAGTGGAAGGAACCACAGAGACACAGAGGACACAAAGATTGATCACTTCTATAGTAAGTTAAACTGATCAGACAAAAGACCTCTTGCAAAAGTCTTAAGTCGATCCTTGTACAGCAACATTTTTGAAGATTATCAACTACTAATAAATAATTAACTGAAAGTCCCTCCCATTATTGTTTCTATCGTTTGTTTTCGGATTTATGCAAGAGGTCTTTTTTCAGCAAACCCTATACAAAAAAAGGAGTGAAAATAATCACTCCTACTGATAATCAGAAGAAAAAATGGCTTAAACCTAGAGAGCGTTGGCTCCCGCTACTACTTCTAGCAATTCTTGGGTAATAGCGGCTTGACGCGCCTTGTTGTAGGTACGGCTTAAAGTCCCGATTAACTCGCTGGCGTTCTCGCTGGCGTTACTCATCGCCGTCATCCGGGCTGCTAATTCACTCGCTGCCGATTCCTGGAGGGCGCGCAGTAATTGGTTATTTAAGTACAAAGGTAGGAGAGAATCGAGGATTTGGACGGGATTCTGCTCAAAAATCATGTCTTGGGGAAAAACCTGCGCTGGTTGGCTGGCCATTTTTTCCCGTTGTACCTTAAATTTTCCTTCTTTAGTCACCAAACGGAAAATCTCGTCATCCTGTACCGCTAAACCTTGGGTAGTTAAAGGTAACAGGGTTTGAATCACCGGAGTGGCACTGATCAGGGAGATAAAACGAGTATAAATTAACTCGACGCGATCGACTGTTTCCGATAAAAATAAGGAGAGCAATTCATCCCCAATCGTGCCAGCTTCATCGGCAGTGGGAATCTGTTCGAGGTTAATAAATTTGGCGGCAATGGGAGCATTCCGGCGCTCGAAATACTGTGCCGCTTTCCGGCCGGCAACCACTAATTGATACTTAATCCCTTGCTCTTTTAATTCATTCATCCGTTGTTCGGCACGACGGATGACGTTAGTATTATAACCGCCACAAAGACCTCGATCGCCTGTGACTATTAACAGAGCCACGGTTTTTACTTCCCGTTGGGCCAGTAGGGGTAAATTAACATCACTAAAGGCTAAACGACCTTGGAGATTATAAAGTACCTGAGCGAGGGCATCGGCAAAAGGACGGGTACAGAGAACTTGTTCTTGGGCGCGGCGCACTTTTGCGGCCGCCACCAGACGCATGGCCTCGGTAATTTTTTTGGTATTTTTGACCGATTGAATTTGGTCGCGAATCGCTTTGAGATTAGGCATAATTCAGTTATCAGTTATCAGTTATCAGTTATCAGTTATCAGTCAAGAGTCGGGGTTTAGGAGGGAATGGAGAGGTGGGGAAACAGGGAAATGGGGAGATAGAGAAATTTCAACTCATACCCCAAAACCCCAAAACCTCAACACCCCATCCCCCAAAACCTAACCCCCATTACCAACATTCATTTACTGATTACCGAGATTATTTAAAAGCCTGTTTGTACTCGTTGATGCCATCTTTGAGCAGGCCTTCCGCTTCGTCGTTGAGTTGTTTTTCAGTGCTGACGATCTCAACGTAGCGAGGTTTGCTGGTTTTCAGGTATTCCCGTAAACCGGTGCAGAAATCGATAACTTTATCGGTGGCGATATCGTCGAGATAACCGTTTAAACCGGCATAAACCACCGCCACCTGTTCCCAAACGGCGAGGGGGAAGTTTTGGGGCTGTTTGAGGATTTGACGCAGACGTTGACCGCGAGCGAGTTGTGCTTGGGTGGCCGCATCAAGGTCAGAAGCGAATTGAGCAAAAGCTTCTAATTCGTCAAACTGGGCTAATTCGAGTTTTAATTTACCGGCAACTTTCTTCATCGCTTTCGTTTGGGCCGCCGAACCCACGCGGGATACGGAAATACCAGCGTTAATAGCGGGACGGAAACCAGCGTTAAAGAGGTCGGTGGAGAGGAAGATCTGACCGTCAGTAATCGAAATTACATTGGTGGGAATGTAGGCAGAAACGTCACCTGCTTGGGTTTCGATAATCGGCAGGGCGGTCATGCTGCCACCACCGAGGGCATCGCTGAGTTTAGCGGCGCGCTCTAGTAAACGGGAGTGGAGATAGAAAACGTCGCCGGGGTAAGCTTCCCGACCGGGAGGACGACGCATGAGCAGGGATAGCTGACGATAAGCTTGAGCCTGTTTGGTGAGGTCATCGTAGATAACTAGGGTCGCTTTGCCTTTATACATGAAGTATTCGGCGATCGAAGCTCCGGTGTAGGGGGCGATATACTGGAGGGTGGCGGGGTCGTTAGCGTTAGCGGCCACCACCACGGTGTAATCCATGGCGCCTCTTTGGGTGAGGGTGTCGATTACTTGGGCGACGGTGGAGGCTTTTTGACCGATGGCGACATAGACACAGATCACGTCTTCGCTTTTCTGGTTAATGATCGTGTCAATGGCGATCGCTGTTTTACCGGTTTTTCTGTCACCGATAATTAACTCCCGTTGACCACGACCGACGGGAATCATGGCATCGATAGCGGTAATGCCGGTTTGCATCGGTTCACAGACGGATTTGCGAGCGACAATACCGGGGGCGGGGGATTCCACCAGACGGGTTTCGCTGGCGAGGATGTCCCCTTTACCGTCGATGGGACGACCGAGAGCATCAACCACGCGGCCGACTAAGGCTTCACCCACGGGAACCTGAGCGATTTTACCGGTAGCTTTCACCGTACCGCCTTCTTTAATCCCGAAACCGTCACCCATTAACACTGCACCGACGTTATCTTCTTCGAGGTTAAGGGCGATGCCGACGGTTCCATCTTCAAATTCTAATAGTTCTCCCGACATGGCTTGTTGTAGGCCGTAGATGCGGGCAGTACCGTCACCCACTTGCAGGACGGTTCCCACGTTGGAGACCTGTACTTCTTGGTTATAGGATTCGATCTGTTGACGAATAATCGTGCTAATTTCGTCGGGTCTGATAGCTACCATAGTTTAATCTGGGAAAAAGTAAAAAATTAGAAGGTGAAAAAACGGCAAAAAAGGGAGATTAGATGACCTTAGCGCAGGGAGAGGCTGAGGCGTTGTAGTTGACCGCGAATGCTGGCATCAAAGACCTGAGAACCGACTTTGATCACCACACCACCGATCAGGCTGGTATCAACTTTGGTTTTCAGTTCGACCACATTCGCCCCGGTCAGGGTTTTCACTTTGTCGATGACGATTTGTTTTTGGCTATCGTTCAATTCGGTGGCCGAGGAAACTTCCGCTAAAACGGTGTTAGTCAGCACTCTAGCCAGGGTGAGATATTGTTGACAAACGGGTTCTAAAAATTGAATCCGACGTTTATCGACTAATAACATCATGAAGTTAGTTAAATAGGGATTGGCACTGGTTCCCATTACTTGGGAAAGAACGGCTTTTTTAGCTTCTTCTTTGATGACGGGATTGCCGATAAAAGCTCTTAGATCGGGAGCATTTTCCAACAATTCTAAGAGGGATTTAATTTCGCCGCCGATCGCTTCTAATTGTCCGCTGCTTTGGGCGACGGAAAGTAATGCTTGGGCGTAGGGTTCGGCGATTTCTGAACTGATTAAACTTCCCTGCATCTATTTACCTCCTAGGTTGGCCAAACTGCGATCAATTAGGGTTTGTTGTACCGATTCTTCCAGGCCGGTGCTTAACTGGGATTCCACGTTAGCTAAGGCTAAAGCGGTAATTCTTTGGCGTAATTCTACTAAAACGCGATCCTGTTCCGCCGAGAGATCTTTAGCGGCACTTTCGCGCATTCTTTGAATATCGAGTTCGGCTTGGGCGGCGATGTCGGCGGTGACAGCTTTAGCTCTAGATCGAGAGTTATCGATAATTTTTTCCGCCTCTTGTTTTGCCAGGGCGAGTTTTTTCTGTTCTTCGGCGAGGGCGGTAGCGGCAATATTTTTCCGGTTTTCAGCTTCGGCTAAAGCTTCCGCAATCTTCGACTGACGTTCTCCGAGGATTTGTCCGAGAACTTTGCGGCCGTAGAAGATGATTAAACCGAGCAGAATCGAGAGGTTAAATAGGTTAGTTCCTAAGATATCGGTGTTGATGCCGAATCCTTCTGCTGCCGCTTCCTTCGCCTCCGTGGCTAATAATAAAACTGTGTCGATGATCATGATTATTGAGGGCGGGGAGTAGGTTGTTCAGTTATCAGTTATCAGTTATCAGTTATCAGTTATCAGAGGTAAGTTTCCAGTCTTCTAACTCCTGACGACTGAGTTCTATCTTTTTACTGATCACTGTTATTAACCAATGGCTGGGGTTTAGCGAACGAGTTCTGGTCCCAGGAGTTTTTCGAGAATTTGACGGGAAAGAGAGGCCACTTGTCCTTCTAGAGAACGAAAGGCTTCTTCTTTCTGTTGGGCAATTTCGGCGGCGACGGCTTCCTTACGGGCGATCGCTTCTTTTTGGGCTGCGGCAACTCGTTCGCTGGCTAGTTTTTGGGCCTCGGCTTGCGCTTGGGCGATAATCTCTTGGGATTGTTTACGAGCCGAACTTAATTGCAATTCGTACTCTTGTACCAGTGCTTCGGTTTTGGCTAGTTGTTCTTTGGCTCCGCTTTCTGTTTGCCGAATATACTCCGCCCGTTCATCTAAAACTTTACTGAGGGGTTTATAAAAAACGGCGTTCAGGATCACTGCCAAAAGAATAAATTGTAGTGCCATCACTGGCAGGGTGGCATCGAAATCAAACATTGATTTATTCCTGATAAATAGAAGCTATAGGCAGGTTCAAAAAAGGAAGACGATCCCCCTGCTTTAACAATGAACAGTCAGGGGGGATCAGCAAAATTCCCTTAACTAGCTATCAGCCTTCCGTCCCCAAAACCAGACTTTTTAGTTGGCTCCTTTGGCGTTTTTTGAGAGTTTTGAAAACTCTGCCGCCAAGCTGGGGACTGGGGGCTGATAGCCCACTGCTTTTTTAATTAGGCGAAGGGGTTAGCGAACAGTAAAACGAGAGCGATAACCAAGCCGTAGATGGTTAAGGATTCCATGAATGCCAAGCTGAGGAGAAGGGTACCACGAATTCTTCCTTCAGCTTCGGGTTGACGGGCGATACCGGAAACAGCTTCTCCAGAAGCGGTTCCTTGACCAACGCCGGGGCCGATAGCGGCTAAACCAACGGCGAGGGCGGCGGCGATAACGGAAGCGGCAGCTACTGTGGGGTTCATGGTGATTTTTTCCTCTATTTACTAATCAATTTCAATCTGTTGTTTACAGAGCGCGTTCTCAGCCGTAAAAAATGGCTGGTTTTCTGCTCAAAACTCCCGAAAGAGTTTTTGGGAAAGAACGATCTGGGAATTCAGTTGCTCATCCTGAATTCGACCAATAATTTCTTAGTTATTATCCTATTATTTGGACACTTTTCCCTAAGAAATTTTTCTTTTTTCGTCCTTCGCTTTTAAGCGTGTTCTTCTTCGTGTTCCGATTCCAGGGCCTCATGGATATAGGCCCCGGCAAGGGTGGCGAAGACAAGGGCCTGAATAGCGCTGGTAAATAAACCGAGAGCCATCAGGGGTAGGGGTACGACTAGGGGGACAAGGAAGACTAATACGGCCACTACCAACTCGTCCGCGAGGATGTTTCCGAAAAGACGGAAGCTGAGGGAGAGGGGTTTGGTAAAGTCTTCTAAAATTTTGATCGGTAATAGCACGGGAATCGGCTCTAGGTAGTGAGCAAAGTAACCGAGTCCTTTTTTACTGATGCCCGCGTAGAAGTAAGCGAGGGAAGTCAGTAGGGCTAACGCCACCGTGGTATTGATGTCGTTAGTGGGGGCGGCTAATTCTCCTTCGGGCAGTTCGATTAACTTCCAAGGAATCAGGGCCCCTAACCAGTTAGAAACGAAAATAAATAAAAATAGGGTGCCGATGAAGGGCAACCAGGGTCGATATTCCTTTTCTCCTAGCTGGTTTTTGGCTAAATCGCGCAGAAATTCCAGAACGTACTCCATGAGGTTTTGAATACCGCCAGGAACTTTCTGGATCTTGCGGGTAGCGGCGATCGAGGCGATGATTAAGATAGCGAAGACGATCCAGGAGACCGCGATCACTTGCCCGTGAATTTTTAGTCCGCCGATGTGCCAGTACCAGTGTTGTCCCACTTCCAGGGAAGCGAGGCTATAAAAATTAAGCACACTTAAACTGTCTAACATTTTCACCTTGGAGAGATTCGGGTTCGCAAATCAGGGTTATTTTAACGGTCAAAGGGTTTAGGAATCGGCTTTCTGCTCCAACTTGAAGATGGTTTGCAGAGTATAGACGATGATCGCCCCTTTATAGGTCAAAAAACCCAAAAAAACTGGCACTATGTGCAGTTCTTGCCAACGACTGGCGATGATGATTAATCCGGCGAATAGGGCTAATCCTTTTTTGCCTACCCGATTTTTCGTTACCCCCAATTTTTCCACTTCCCCGGCCAGGAGTTTTAGGTAAACAACCCCCACCATTGCCCCTAATAGGTAATTAAGGGCGGTATTGAGGGAATAAAACAAGCACACGGGAATAAAGATCAGACCGCTTAAGATCAGGGTGGTGATCAATAAAGTGTTTTGTAGTTGATAGTATTCCCGCATCGGATCTGACGGCGGGTTGGTTTCTGGGGTTGGGGGAGATTCGATCGATGGATCAGACAAGGTACACCTAAATCAGCGATAGACTAATCTCAATATCTAGATTGCTTTCCGAGCTATGACGCTCAGGTGAGCCACAAGACATATTATCACGGCAGTGGCAACAATTATTAAGCAATTGTAAATGGCCATGATTCCCCCCGCTCTCAGCCGTCAGTTTTTTTCTCCCCCCTCCCCTGCTCCCTTCTTCCCACTTCCCCAACTCCGGCGCTCCCTCTTGCCTGTTCCCTAAAACCAGAGACTTCCTACCTCACTATTAAGATAACTGCTCAGCTTAGTGATCCTGCCAATGGTTAATAAAAAGCAGTTGCTTGGGAAAAGGTAAGGGTCACTATTTTTTTCTATCTTGATTTTTAAACTGAACATCTATAAGAAAAAAAGTTTTTGCGTGCTTCTCTCTGACAACAATCTCTAGGCAAAAAGCCCGAGATTTTTTTAAAAAGCTGATAACTGATCACTGATCACTGATCACTGATAAAAACTAACTGGGAACAATATTTAAGAAAGCATCGAAATCTTTTAATGCTTCTTGGAATTGAGTAGCAGCAAGACTAGCATCTTTTTCTTTGGCTGCCGCATCGATACGTTCAAAGTGAACGAAAAGATTTTTCGCTAACTGCTTGGCTTTTTCTTGGTCTTTGGGCAGTAAATTACGGGATAATCCTACCATTTCCTGACGCAATTGCCCCAAAGGACCGTGGATATAGGTGCGAGTATCTACCCAATTTTTGTCAGCGATGAGGTCTTGCAAAACGCTCATTTTTTGGCGAAACTCTGCGATAGGTTGGATGTAAACCTGTAACTGTTCGATTTTTTGGGGACTATAGACGGTGGGGATAGTTGCTTGAGGACCACTGCAGCTAACCAGCAGGGTAGTAACTAGGACTAAAACTAGGGAAATAATCGAGCGAAGACGTGGCATTGGTTTATATGTACTATTTAACAAACTATTGACGTTCTCTCCCGATAACCAGTCAAGGTATCGGGACGATTTTTACTTTATCAG
Organism: Microcystis flos-aquae FACHB-1344; assembly: GCF_014698375.1. Classification (NCBI taxonomy): domain Bacteria; kingdom Bacillati; phylum Cyanobacteriota; class Cyanophyceae; order Chroococcales; family Microcystaceae; genus Microcystis; species Microcystis flos-aquae. Next base: position 40,135 of record NZ_JACJSW010000182.1, read on the forward strand.
GTTGTGGGATTCCCAAATCAGATTTTACTCCCAACGACCTTGACAGTAACTCGGTGTCAATAACTAGAGCTTATCAAACTGTTTCATAAAAGCTCGATCGATCCGATCTTTCCATAACCATAATAACGGTGATTGCCAGCCAAAACCGCCCCAAGATGCGATCGCTTTTTGGTCTCCTGTCCCGATTAAACTCAGATAATTTTTCTGGGGAAAATAGGGTTTTAGAGGCTGATTTTGCAGAATTCTGACTAAATTATCGAACAGGGGTTTTCCTTGTCGGACGGCAAAAACTCCCGCTTTCGGACGGGGATAATCTGGAATCGTGGCAATATCTCCCACGGCAAAAATATGGGGATGGGAAAGAGATTGCAGATAATTATTCACTAAAATAAACCCTTTTTCATCTGTCAGTAATCCTGACGCTTTAATCCAACTAGGGGACGAGGCAGTCGTTACCCAAATTGTATAATCCATGGGTAAAACTAAACCCGATGAACAGATAATCCGATCTGCTTGCACTGCCGTCACATCCGTTGATAAATATAATCTAATTCCCCTTTGTTTAAAAATATTCTCTAAACGTTGGCCGACCCAATTATTATGGTTCGGTAGTAGTTTTTTTCCTCGATGAATTAGAGATAAATTCAAATTACTGCTAGAGTTGAGAATTTTGGCCAAACGGGACTGCATATTTAAAGCTAATTCGACCCCGCCTGCACCACCACCAACAATGACGATATTTAGAGTATTATTAGGGTTATTAACCGCTTTTTTCAGGATTTCTTGCCATCCTTCCCGAAAAATCGGCACCGGTTTGGCGGGAATAGTGTACTCTTTAGCACCGATAACATTATCTACTGCCGGGATGCTGCCGATATCGATCGAGAGATAATCAAAGGGAATCGGTGAAGAATTATGACAAATTACTTGACATTTTTCCGTATCTATGGAATTAGCCTTGTCTAAACAGAATTGCGCTTGAGAATACCTAGCTAGAGAAGGTAAATCGATATGAGTCTCAGCAAAATCATAAAAACCGGCGACGTGGCCGGGTAACATTCCCGAATAGGGGGTATGGGTGACATCGCTAATTAAAGTTAATTGAACGTTTTTTAGGGGTGATTGCCCCCAAAGACGAACGGCGATCGCATGACTAGGACCCCCACCGATAAAAACTAAGCGCTTGACTAAATCCATAAAAAAACGGGATTGCTGCCAGAAAAGTTAAATTCTAATGAATATATCTTCTTACACAGAAATTCTGTTGCAAAATCGAGGGTAGATAGACAAAAACTCAAGGCATCGAGGCCATAAACTTTTAACCAATGACAGTAAATTGGGATTTTGATTTTTTCGGACTCGATATTCTTAAGCAAATTCTATCTATTATCTTCGCTTCCCAATAGAGAGAAGTCTATGCAAGAAGTTTATATCGTGGCCGCAGTCCGGACTCCAATTGGTCGTTTTGGTGGGGGATTGATGGGATTATCCCCGGCCGATTTAGGGGCAACAGTGATGAAATCCGCCCTAGAAATCGCTAATTTGCCCCCAGAAGCCCTAGATTTGTACATTTTCGGCAATGTTTTGGGAGCGGGTCATGGTCAGTTAATTCCCCGACAAGCGGCGATTAAAGCGGGAATTCCCGTAAGCGTGGACGGATATCGGGTGGATATGGTTTGTTCTTCGGGAATGATTGCCGTTAGTAACGCTGCCACCTCAATTCGCGCCGGCGAAGCGGCTCTCGTCCTCGCTGGTGGCATCGAATCCATGTCCCAAACCGGCTTTTTTCTCTCCCATCGGGCCCGGTGGGGTTATAAATTCCTCATGGGTGCGCCAGAACAATTAACGGATTTATTACTCCACGATGGCTTAACCGATGCTACCACGGCTGAGGTCATGGGTTCCCAAGTGGATCGCCTCTGTCTCGATCGCGGGGTTTCTCGGCAAGCATTAGACGAAATTGCCGCCTTATCCCACCAAAGAGCGGCCACAGCCACAGAAAAAGGCTGGTTTAAGGGCGAAATCGTGCCAATTGAGCTTAAATCTAAGAAAGGTTCCACAATTATTGCTCAAGATGAGGGTATTCGTTCCGATAGTACCCCAGAAGGGTTAGGAAAACTGCGACCGGCTTTTAATCCGTCGGGAGTTTTAACCGCGGGGAATAGTAGTCAGATTTCCGATGGGGCCGCCGCTATCCTTTTAGCCAGTCAAAAAGCTGTGGATCAGTACGGTTTAAAACCAATTGCCAAAATCCTTGGCGGCGCTGTGGGTGCTGGCAAAACCGAGCGCTTCCCAGAATTCCCCGTCCTAGCGGTGAAAAAATTACTATCATCTCTAGATAAAACGATCGAAGATTTCGATTTAGTGGAAAATAACGAAGCTTTTGCCTTAAATAATCTGCTTTTTGAGATGGATCTGGGGTTAGCTAGGGAAAAACAAAACGTTCACGGTGGTGCGATCGCATTGGGTCATCCTATCGGCGCTTCCGGCGCGCGGATTCTGGTGACGTTAATTAACGCGTTGAAAGTACAGGATAAAACCCTCGGTATGGCGGCCATCTGTCATGGGACCGGTGGCGGAACAGCGATCGCAATTGAAAGAGTTTAGGAGGAAAAAGCTATGGTATCTCTGGGACTAGAGGAAAAAGTTATCGTCGTTACGGGCGGAAATCGAGGCATTGGGGCGGCTATTGTCTCTCTTTTGATAGATTTGGGGGCCAAGGTGGCCTACACGGATTTAGTCGCCGATAATCCCCAGGGTTTAGGCATTGTGGCCGACGTGACTAAGTTGGAATCGATGGAAGCGGCAGCTAAACAAATTGAAGCGGAATTGGGACCGGTGTACGGCATCGTCGCTAACGCGGGGATTACCAGAGATAACTTTTTCGCTAAATTAACGCCGCTAGATTGGGATTTAGTGATTAATGTCAACCTAAAAGGGGTTAATCACACGATTAAGCCGTTTATTGAGGGAATGTATCAACGACAAGCGGGATCGATCGTTTGTATTAGTTCTATTTCCGGTGATCGCGGTAATGCCGGCCAAACTAATTACGCGGCCACAAAAGCGGCAGTTATCGGTTTAGTCAAATCCTTGGCCCGGGAAGCTGCCCGTTATAATATTCGCGCCAATGCGATCGCACCGGGGTTTATTAACACCGAAATGACTTTAGCGATTCCCGATAAAGTTCGCGATAAAATCACCGCCGAAATTCCCTGTCGTCGCTTCGGTGAACCCGCAGATATCGCCTGGGCAACTGCCTATTTACTCTCTCCTGTTGCCAGCAGTTATGTCTCTGGAGAAGTCCTCAGAGTTAATGGGGCCCATCACACCTAATCAGTTATCAGTTATCAGTTATCTAATTCAAAGATGGAAAATGTGTTGGTTATTGTCCCTGCTAAGTTGCTTGATAGTAGCATAAATCTATGAAATTTCAATGGGATCAAGACAAGGCAAATAACAACATCAAAAAACATAGTATATCTTTTGAAGAAGCAGTGACCGTATTTGGGGATCCATTGGCCGTAACGATTTTAGATCCCGATCATTCAGTGGGCGAGTTTCGTTTTCTGACGATAGGACAGTCAAAATCACAAAAGCTGTTAGTCATATCCCATACAGAAAGAGAAAATGAGATTCGCTTAATTAGCGCCCGTTTAGCTAGTAAACAGGAGAGAAAAAATTATGAATCAGGAGTCTGAAGAAACGGTTAATGACGAGATGCGGACTGAATATGACTTTTCTGGTGGTATTCGTGGCAAATATTATCAAGCTTATCGACAGGCTAGTAATGTGATAATTCTCGATCCCGATGTGGCGGAAATTTTTCAAGATTCAGCCTCAGTCAATGAAGCGTTAAGATTACTAGCAAAAATTGCCAAGTCTGGAAAAATATGACTTATCAGTTATCAGTTATCGGGTGTAGGGTGGGTTAGTAAACTAGCGAAATCAGCGTTAAAGGAAAAGGGCAAAAATAATGGATAAACCGACACAAGCTTGGAGTGAGATGGCCGCCGATTACGTCAATCTTTGGACAGAAACCGGGGCAAAAATGTGGTCAAGTTGGTTTGATATGATGGGGGCGATACCGACTCCTATGGGCAATATTAAACCAGAATTGCAAGAGGCAACCCAGCGCTATTTTGATAATCGGGATTTATTGATCAAATTCCTAAAATTATCGATGGAAGCTTGGGAAAGTATCTTCCCAAAAATGCAAACAGGAGAAGACTGGCAAACAATTTTAGATAATTATACCCAACAGATGCGCGGTCAACTGAATAGTTTTACTACCACCACTTCCCAAAGTAGTCAAGATGTCAGTCAACTATGGACAATTTACCTGCAACAATTGCAAAGTATCAATCATTTATGGTTCGATCCTTTGATTCTGTCAAATGATACAATAACTAAAGCTTGGTTAGGTAATACTTCTTCTTTGATCGAACTCAATAATATCTATTGGCAGAAGTTTTATGATGAAACTTTTGGCCAATGGTTACAGATGCCTTTATTGGGATTGCCGCGAGAATTTAACCGCAAATTACTCGATAGTTTTGAAACTTGGCGCGTTCTTTATCAAGCTAGTATTAACTATCAAATTGTGCTGGCTGATATTCAAGTTAAATCCTTTGAAGCTTTAACTAAAAAATTAGTTTTCCTAGCAGAAAAAGGTCAACCTGTCAAGGATTGGCGAGAATTTCAAGATCTGTGGAGTGTCGTCGCTGATGATATTTTTGAAAAGGCTTTTTGTCAACCAGAAAACCTAAAAGTAAGGGGAAAATTTATTAATTCTCTCAATGATTATCGCCTCAAACAGCAGGATTTAATGGAAATTTACCTGCGCTCAATGAATCTGCCTACCCGCAGCGAAGTCGATGAAATTCATCGAACCATCTATGAATTACGCAAAGAGGTAAAAAGTCTCAAAAAAGCTTTAGGAGAAAAAAAAGCAGTAGAAAGTAACAATTAGTTAATTGTGCTTGACAATCAGGTAAGCTATCAGGAGTCAGGATTCAGGATTCAGGAGATAGGGTGATAGGGTGTTGGGGTTTTAGGGGTTTTAGTTGAAATTCCCCCACTTCCCCACTTCCCCACTTCCCCACTTCCCCAATTCTTTAGGAGAATTAAATTATGTGGCCATTTTTGACGCAAGTGAAACTGGAAGATTTTACCCAAGATTATCTAGAATTAACTCAAAAAAATCTCAAAGGGTTAGACAATCTCAAACGAGTTAAAGAAGAAGATATTCAGTGTGGAGTATCGGAAAAAGAAGCAGTTTATCGGGAAGATAAAATCATTCTCTACCACTTCAAACCCGTGGTCGAAAAACCCTTCGAGATACCCTTGCTGATGGTTTATGCTTTGGTCAATCGTCCCTACATGGTAGATTTACAGGAAGGGCGTTCTTTAGTGGCAAATCTGCTGAAATTAGGCTTAGATATCTACTTAATTGATTGGGGCTATCCCACCAGAAGCGATCGCTGGTTAACCCTTGATGATTATATCAATGGTTATGTGGATAATTGTGTCGATTTTATTCGTCAAAGTCACCATCTCGACAAAATTAATCTGTTAGGGATCTGTCAGGGAGGAACCTTTAGTTTATGCTATAGTTCCCTCTATCCCGATAAGGTAAAAAATCTGGTGACAATGGTGACACCAGTGGACTTTTATCAAACCGAGACCCTCTTAAATATGCGCGGGGGGTGTTCCTTGGGAGCCGAAGCATTAGACATCGATTTAATGGTAGATACTATGGGCAATATCCCGGGAGATTTTCTCAACTTAGAGTTTCTGGAATTGAAACCTTTGCAGTTAGGTTATCAGAAATACCTCGATTTTCCTGACATCATGGAAGACGAATCAAAATTAGTTAATTTTCTGCGTATGGAAAAATGGATTTTTGATAGTCCTGACCAAGCGGGAGAATCCTATCGACAGTTTCTCAAGGATTTCTATCAGCAAAATAAACTGATTAAAGGGGAAGTGATGTTAGGAGATAAACGGGTAGATTTACACAATCTGACCATGCCAATTCTCAATCTTTATGCGGATAAAGATCACCTTGTACCTCCCGCTTCTTCCCTCGCTTTAGGGAATTATATCGGTACTTCTGACTATACCGCTTGTGCTTTCCCCGTCGGACATATCGGAATGTATGTCAGTGGCAAAGTGCAACGGGATTTACCCCCCGCTATTAGCGATTGGTTGAAAGCAAGAGCTTAACAATCTTCCCACCTATCCCCTTTTCCAATTTGGGAGAGGGGTGTAAGACAATACAACACATCGATTAAAAAACATCTAGGGGCAGTAAAATAAACTTTTGTAACAGAGGATGTTAAGCACTGTTGCAAGATCGGGCAGAATCGGAGGATATCGTTCCTTTCGGCTAAACCCCTGTGGTACACTGCAAAGCGTACTCGCTCGTAAGTATGTAGGAGAAAACCTGAGTGTTAAGAGTCGCTGTTGTGGGTTCAGGGCCGGCCGGTTCTTCGGCGGCAGAAACATTAGCTAGAGCAGGCATTGAAACCTATTTATTTGAACGCAAATTAGATAATGCTAAACCCTGTGGTGGAGCGATTCCTCTCTGTATGGTGAGCGAATTTGACCTACCTCCTGAAATTATTGATCGCCGGGTGAGAAAAATGAAAATGATCTCCCCCTCTAACGTCGAAGTCGATATTAATCTCGATAATCAAGACGAATATATCGGAATGTGTCGTCGGGAAGTCCTCGACGGTTTTATGAGAGAACGCGCCCATAAATTAGGAGCGCATTTAATCAACGGAACCGTTTACGGTCTCGACATTCCCACCAATAGCACCGATCCCTATACCCTACACTACGCCGATCACTCCCACGGCAATTCCCAAGGGGAAATGAAATCTCTGAAGGTGGACGTGGTTATCGGTGCCGACGGTGCTAATTCCCGCATTGCCAAAGCTATTGATGCCGGGGATTACAACTATGCGATCGCTTTCCAAGAACGCATCCGTCTTCCCCAAGATAAAATGGCCTACTACGAAGACCTGGCCGAAATGTATGTAGGAAAAGACGTATCCCCCGACTTCTACGCTTGGGTATTCCCCAAATACGATCACGTCGCCGTCGGTACTGGCACAATGAAGGTCAATAAAGCCATGATTAAAGACCTACAAGCTGGTATTCGCGCTCGCGCAGCCCGTCGTCTGGAAGGAGGCGAAATCATCCGCGTGGAGGCTCACCCCATCCCCGAACATCCCCGTCCTCGCCGTGTAGTCGGTCGCGTGGCCCTCGTAGGCGATGCTGCGGGAACAGTTACCAAGTCTTCGGGAGAAGGCATCTATTTCGCCGCTAAATCGGCGCGGATGTGTGCCGAAACCATTGTCGAAGTCACTAACGGCGGCCAACGTATTCCCACAGAGGACGAGTTAAAACTCTACCTCAAGCGTTGGGATAAGAAATACGGTATGACCTATCTGGTATTAGATATCCTGCAACGGGTTTTCTACCGTACCGATGCCACCCGGGAAGCTTTTGTGGAAATGTGTTCCGATAAGGATGTACAGAAGATGACTTTTGACAGTTATCTCTATAAAACCGTTGTTCCCGCTAATCCTCTCGTACAGATGAAGATTACCGCTAAAACCATCGGTTCTCTCCTGCGCGGTAACGCTTTAGCTCCTTAAAATCAATTCATAACCGGAAAACCCAATCTCCCCATGGCGGTGGTTGGGTTTTCTTTTGGGTTGTTTCATCTCCTATCTTGCTTAACAATTGAGATAGCAAATTCTCCTCAAATATGCCTGAATCGTGGGTAAGCAGCCCATATAAAGTTCATTTTGTCAAGGATTGTTAAGATGCGCTTACCCCTCGATGGGAGTCATGGTTTTCCTATTCCTAGGTCTTTCTTAATTGTAGGGAGAACTTGAGAATCAGAAATTGGAAACCCGTGATAAAGTGGATAGCCATCAGAATCATAACTGTTATTGGGATGAAATACATAAAACTTGTTTTTTTCTTTTTGATATCCATAGCGTTTTTTTTTATAATCTATGGAATGATTTAAGACTTCTTGAGCTTCTTCGATTGTTAAATCCATTGGAGTTCCTTTAACACTAGGTGCGGTTCCTTTCAATGATGAATCATGTTTAGGAGTTCCAGTGTAACGAGGACATAATTTTCTAGATTGAGTAATCTGGGTTAAATTTCTGATGGTAACATTTTCAGAGGATTGGTTTTTTTCTCGAAATGTTACCTCAACGGTTTCATCAACAAAATCGTCCGATTTTTGTAAACTGAGGAAACTACCTTTAAGTTTCACCGCTCCAGTTAAAGAACTCGATGTAATATTTTTGTTGTTAAAATAGCATTCGCAAGATTCAAGCAATCCTTGGTTATCGATAAATAGTCCCTTGGTTAAAATTAGTATCAAAAATTTAGCCAGCACTTGCTCTTGTGGATGAGGAGACTTTATTTCTGGACTTCCCCCATACAGAAATACTAAAAAATTAACAAAACCCTTACTGCAGGTCGCTTCTCAGAAAAAATTGAAAAGACGCTACTGGGTACATTTTCCCTTTGAAAATGGC
>NZ_JACJSW010000183.1:0-5462 GCF_014698375.1 Microcystis flos-aquae FACHB-1344
AATGGCAGAGTTGGAAAAACAGATTAATCGACTTCCCCATTTGCCAAAGTGGTTTGTGGAAATCCCTTATCAAACCACTTGACTATTGGATCATCTTTTTTATGGAGTTCTCTAAATGTTCGAGAGTGGGATTGTCCAGACTGTGGGACGCACCATGACCGAGATATTAACGCGAGTAAAAATATTTTGGCCGCAGGGCTTGCGGTGTCAGTCTGTAGAGCGACCTGATGACCAGAACAGAGTAAATCTGTTAAGGCAGGTGCGGAACCCCGCAAGGGAAAGAAGCAGAAACCTAAATCGTGAGGTTTGGGAATCACCGTCCGTTTACGGCGGTGAGGATGTCAACACCGCTGACCATTGCTGTTAGACAGAAATCACAGAAATGTTCAATCTAATCTTTATAGTTCTTCGGTTTGTGTTAGTCCATGGACGGGGTTATAAAGGGCGATTTTTGTCAATTGTTTTCGATAACGTTTTTAAAACCCGACACCCGACATCCTGTCCGCAGGAAAAACTTTTTCAGCAGACCCTGGTTATTATACCGATAGGACGGGTTGGCCGGTAGAAATGGCTTTTTCGACGATATCGGCGGCCATTTTCACTCCTCCAGTCTTCTGTAGCGCTTTTTGCATTCTCAGGGCATTTTCTCGGTAACTGGGGACGGATAACACCTTTTCAATTGCCCCTCGTAAACGGGGAACTTCTAGACGGGAAATCGGAATCACTTCCCCTGTCCCCGACCATTTTATCCGAGCAGATACCCCCGGTTGGTCGTTAGCGATGGGAATGGCCACCATCGGTACAGCTTGCGCTAGGGATTCTAGGGTAGTATTTAAGCCTGCGTGGGTGATAGTAAGAGAGGCTCTGGTTAAAAGCTCTAATTGGGGAGCGTAGGGAACAACTAGGGCGTTTTTGGTTGTTATTTGAATGTTAGAGTCGGTGTTGCCCAAGGATAAAACTAATTGTACCGGCAAATCGGCACAGGCTTCGGCGATCGCATTAAAGGTCGATTGTAGGCGAGTTTGAATTGTACCGAGGGAAGCATAAATCAAGGGTTGTCCGGTTAATTTTTCGTAGGGAAAAGGAATCGTTTTTCTGGTGGAGGAATCGTGAAAGGGACCGGTAAAGTGAAAGTGAGCGGGTAAATTTGGCCGAGGAAACTCGAATTCGGCAGGTTGTTGGCTAATTTGGGCGATGGGTGAATAGCGTTGATTGATGTTTTGATAGGGAATTAACCCCCATTCTTGACGCTGCCGGTTGATTAACTCATTCAGAGGACGAGTCAGAGAGTCAAGGAGTTTATAGCCAAGTTTATTGCGAATAACCCCGATAAATGAGGGATTATAGTCCCAACTGGTCATAAAGGGCGGAATAAGCGGATCGCGATTTAAAACCAATGCCGAACAAAAACTGATAAAGGGAATAGCCAATTTTTCTGCGATTGTACCCCCTGAGGCGGAGACTTGATCGACAATTAGGGCATCAATTCCCAAGCGACGCATCTCTTGAGGGATAGTTTCAAAGAGGGCAGCGGTAGAATCACTTACTAATTGTACCGTGCGACGGACGGCGGCTGTTCCCCGTAATTGACCAATTTCGGCTAAATTTTTGGCTGATGTGCCTTTCGGATATTTGTCAGGTGCAATTGCCTGAAAATCTAAGCCGGCTGCTTGCACCATTTCTTCACCATCAAGAGTTAGAAAACAGGTAACTTTATGACCGCGTTTTTGTAACTCTTTTCCTAAAGGTAGGAGAGAATAAATATGTCCAGAAGTTGTAGGACAGAGTAAACCAAAATGAGTCATTAAACACCTCCACAGGTTTTCTTTAATTCTTCTAGATTCCAGAATGCACCACCCAAGGCGGAGAATTGTATTCCTTCAAAGCAGTTACGCACAGCCCCCAAAGCGAGGGGATTAACTAGATAAATAAACGGGACGTATTCCTGTTGAAGTTGTTGAATTTCATTATAGATAACTTTGCGCTTCTCAAAGTCTAATTCTTGGGAACCCTTGACGTATAAATCGGCGATTTTTTTCTCCCAATCCGCCGCTTGCCAGCCTTGAATCGGCGGGCTGCCGGGTTGAGGTTGTTGGTTAAAAGCGTGGAGATTTCCATCTACATACCAAATATTAGGGGCGTGGGGTTCGTTATCACCGGTAAAACCTAAAATATGGGCCTCCCAATCTAGACTATTACTCAGTTTATCAACTAAATTACTAAAAGCGATCGCTTGAAAATCCACTTGAATTCCTATTGCGGCTAAATCATTTTTAATTTGTGCGCCAATTGCTTCCCGGATTTTGTTACCCGCATTAGTAATCAGGTTAAATCTAACGGGATTATTATCGATATCGACTAGGAGATTATCACTATTATACTTAAATCCCGCCTCTAATAATAATTCTTTGGCTTTTTCGGGATTATAATCGTAACCTTTCAGGGTTTTATCGTAAAAAGGCGATTGGATAGAAAGAAAAGAATTTTGTTCTTGTCCCAATCCTCGATAGATATCATCAATCATTCTTTGACGATTAATGCCGTAGGCAATAGCTTGACGGAAATTTAAGTTATTAAACCAACGGGATTTAATCGGATCTACTAGGGGTTTTCCGTCGCGTTTTCCTTGATTGAGATTAAAACCGATAAATTGGGTTCCGTAGGCAGGTCCGCCGTTAAAAATAGTGAAATTTCCTCTTTCTTCTTCGGTTTTTAAGAGGGAGAAAAATTCGGGAGTTACCCCAATAGAATCTAAACTTCCCGAACGAAATTGTAGTAAAGTTGTGTCCTGCGATTCAACAATTGCCCAAATTACCGAAGTTATATGAGGTAATTGTTGTCCCTGGGCATCTTTTTTCCAATAGTAAGGGTTATTCTCAAAAATAATCCTTTGTCCCGTTATATATTCTTTTAGTTTATAAGCACCATTAAAAACAATTTTATCGGGAGGAGTATCTAACCCCCAAGTGGAGAGAAATTCTAACCTACCATCGGGGCTTTTTTTCTGAATAGTTTTTTCTAAAGCGTGTTTAGGTAAAATCGGTGAACTGACAGCATCTAAAAAAGGAGCAAAAGGTTCGGGGAGTTTAAATTCGATTCTGCGATTATCTAGTTTAGTGATAACTGGAAATTCTTTTTTTAATCCTATTCTTAAACTATCGCGGTAGTTGTTAGGAATATCAGGATTTAGATATAATTCTTTATAGGTAAAAACCACGTCATCAACGGTTAAGGGTTGACCATCCGACCATTTTAAACCCTCTCTGATAGTAAAAATAATGCTCAAATTATCATCGGAAATTGTCCAAGATTCTGCTAAGACCGGTTCTTTTTTGCCAGTAATGGGATTTTCTGTTAATAGTCCTTCGTAGGTTAAACCAAAAATATTCGGGGATTCGGCCGATAAAACAGCATTAAAGGTTTTTGGGTCACTTAATACCGATATGACCACTTGATTGCGTCTAACTTGATTACCACAAGCAGTTAGGGAAATCAGCAATAAACAAGAAATTAAAAATACCGTTAATCCCTGCCAAAATTTCACCATAATCTTTAATATTTTTCTGTCCGACTATCTAGAAGTAAAGACCTTGCCTTGCTATATACACCGAAACTGACCAAGCTGAAAGCCGCTGGACTGTTTCCTTGCCCCATCAATATAACAGGAAATGAGACAAAAAATCTCGCCTAGGAAAGATTGACAAAGGCGAGAAACCGTGTTTCCATTAAGAATGGGAGATAAAATCTAAGAACGTTGTTCGATCGGTGTATAGGGGACTTCGTGTTCTCCGGTGTAGATTTGGGTAGGACGGAAAATGCGGTTAGCATTTAATTGTTCTTTCCAGTGGGCCAACCAACCAGCCACCCGGGAGATGGCAAAAATCGGGGTAAATAAATCACTGGGGATGCCTAATTTCCGATAGACCAATCCCGAATAGAAATCCACATTAGCATAGATACCTTTTTCGCCGTAGATATCCACCACTGCTTGTTCTAATTCTAGGGCGATATCGTAGTATTCATCGGAACCTAATTCCGCGAATAATTGTTCAGCAAGGTTTTGTAAAATCGTCGCCCGGGGATCCTTAACTTTATATACCCGGTGTCCAAAACCCATAACTTTTTGTTTATTGGCGATACATTTTTCCACATAGGGACGAACATTAGCCACCGAACCGATTTCCTCTAACATTAACAATACTTCCTCGTTTGCCCCACCGTGGAGGGGGCCGGCGAGAGTTCCCACTGCTGAAGCGATGACACCGTAGGGGTCGGTTAAAGTGGAAGCCGTCACCATGGCCGAAAAAGTCGAGGCATTCATGGTATGTTCGGCGTGGAGGGTCAAACAGACATCGAAAACTTTCGCCGCTAAATCCGTTGGTCGTCTTTCCGTCAACATATAGAGGAAATTGGCCGCATAATCAAGACTATCGTTGGGCTGAATGGGATGATTACCTTTGCGAATTAATTGAAACGCCGCCACCATGGTGGGGATTTTCGCTAATAGCCGGACTACTGCCTGACGGATATATTCGGGATTATCCAAAGCCCGACGGGCATAGTATAACCCTAAAGCCGCCGCCGAAGTTTGTAGCGCATCCATGGGATGGCCTTTTTCGGGGAAGCATTTCATCATGTCTTCGATACGGTACTTGATGCGTCGATGATAACGGATTTCATCGGCAAATTCTTCCAGTTCCGCCTCCGTGGGCAGAACACCCCAGATAAGGAGATAGGCGGTTTCGAGGAAGGTACTTTTTTCGGCGAGTTCCTCAATCCGAATGCCCCGATACTCTAAGATTCCCTTTTGCCCATCCACAAAGCTGATACTCGATTGGGCGGCGGGAATTCCTTCTAAACCTGGCCGATATTCACAAACTGTCATAGTTCTACTTTCCGTGGCGAAGATTAAGCCCTAACGCTAACTTACTTGATCTTTCCACCCTTACCGAAATTTTATAGAAATTCTTCGGTTCTGCCTCTCCCGTTCAGGATTGGGGAGAAGTGGACGGAAATTACCCCTATTTAGCGATTGCTTCGTCGATTTAGTCAACCCTGCCCTAGCGCATTTTTTCTGGGCTTACTGTTGCGACTCTAGCTAGAGGACTTGATATTTATCTACTTTCATTGTAGCGAGACTATCTCGATCGATTGAGCCGATCGATAATTTTTTTAAGTTTCTTCGGGATTAATATTTAACTCCCGCAGTTTTGCCGCCAATCGTTCGGCCCGTTGCCGTTCCGTTTCGGCCCGTTGCCGTTCCGTTTCGGCCCGTTGCCGTTCCGTTTCGGCCCGTTGACTTTCCGTTTCGGCCCGTTGTCGTTCCGTTTCGGCCCGTTGTCGTTCTTCGTTGTAACTGGTGAAAGGTTGACCATCGGGATAATACAACAGTAACTCTGGTTGGGCTAATTGAAAACGAATGCCCAAGCGAGGACTTACCCAATTATCGAGATTTTCTAGAC
>NZ_JACJSW010000184.1:0-14516 GCF_014698375.1 Microcystis flos-aquae FACHB-1344
AAGATGCAGGAATTAAAGGAAGAATTTAGAAAGATTTATGAAACCTCAGAGAATCCGACAGAGGGGATGCTATCCATCTCGGAATGGTTGGCAAAATCCTCCAGTGTTTTTACTAAGAGTTGTCAAACAATCCGAAACTGGTTTGGAGAAATAATTAGTTATTTCGAGCGAAGGACAACGAATGGGATGGTCGAGGGAATCAACAATAAACTTAAACTAATAAAACGGAGAGGCTATGGCTTGAGAAACTTTCGGAATTTTTGGGTTAGAAGTATGTTGTCTTGGCATCTTGTCTGTTGATTTAGCATAAAGGGTAACGAAGAGCCGAATAAGAGAGCCATTCTCGTACTATAATTGATAGTAGGCTTTCCCCTAGAGATTATGATTGCGGTTCCCAACTACATCAGTCCCCAAGAATATCTCGCTATCGAGCGTCAGAGCCAGATCCGCCATGAATACCGACGTGGTTTGGTTTATGCGATGGCCGGCGGTACGGATAATCATGATCGCATCGCCTTCAATTTTCTCAAAGTCATTGACGAACATTTCGGCGACTCTACAGACTGTCGGTTTCACTCGGGTAATGTCAAGGTTAACTATCAAGATCAGTTTTATTACTATCCCGATGCTTTTGTTACCTGCGATCTGCGCGATCGCCAAGATCGTTATCTGAAACGCTATCCGAAACTAATCGCGGAAGTGCTTTCCCCCAATACGAACGCTTTTGACAAGGGTGAAAAATTCCCAGATTATCAACAGATAGAAACCTTAGAAGAATATGTATTAATTTCCCAAGAAATCCAGCGCCTGGAATGCCGTCGCCGTAATTCTCTGGGGATATGGGAAACGACTATTTACGAGACAGGTGATCGCGTGATCCTGCCAAGTATTAACCTAGAGTTAGCGATCGCCGATCTCTACCGGGGAATAGATTAAAGTTTAACGGAAGAATTGGGACTCTCTTGGGTTTGCTGGGTAAAATGTATTCTAAGATACAGTCGGCTGGCGAGCGAGTGGAGCGAACCACAAGGATTGATCGCTGCTATATAAGTTAAACTTATCACACAAAGAATAAGAGAGCCACTTATTTTTTTGGGCTTTATTTGACCTGAAAAGAAGGGGGTCGCAGGCTGGCACGGATTGCCATCATACTAAATCCAGTTATTAAAAACTGATTATTTATTCCCATTTTTGCATGAGTGCCTCTTGCATGAGTGCCTATCCTCATAAGTAGCCTATACTCAACGGATTTATTATTATGCAATCCCTATAGAACCCCCTTGAGCCATCTTGCACACTTTTCTCTTTTTGTCAAATTTTATGTTAAGAAAGATGTGACTAATGGATAGAATGATTAGGGGGAGAGTTAACAGCCATTTCCTTTTACGGCTAGGATTTATCCCTTTTTAGCGGCGATGTAGGAGGATACATTCCAGATCAAAAAGCCTACCCCCGATTGAGGAAATTCCAGATAGCGATCGCAATAATCGCCCCCAATACTGCCGTCGCCACCCCCGGAATACTCAAAGAGGCACTGGCAAGCTGTAAGGAGCCAGTTTGGATGAAAGTGAGCAGACTTCCCCCGATAAAGGCTCCGATAATGCCTAGAAACATAGTGGCGATAAAACCGCCCCCTTGAGTACCCGGATAGATCATCTTGGCGATCGCACCCGCTAGGAGTCCTAGGATAACCCAAGCAATTAAATTGAACATAATATTTGTCCTTGGCGAATGGTTTTAAAAGTGTTTGCTGCCAGAAAAAGTCGATAAAAGGACAGTTTTGCAGTTCAATTCTGCCCCTTTATCTTTACTAGGCTTTATTGATCGCATCCTTAATCGAATCAAGAGCGCCTGTCACCGCGTCTTTAACCTTTTCAGCCGTAGGCATGGCGGAAGCTTGCACTTGTTTTGCCTTTCCTTCCATCTGCATTTCTTGATCGCCAGTTAAATGCCGAGAACTTCTTCGGCTTTTCCTTCAAGATTTTTAGCGGTAGCGTTAATTTTCCCTTCGGTACTCATAGAGTTACTCCTGTGAATTTATCGATTACCTTTTTATAGTAAGCTAACTATATTCAAACGAATGATTTTTTATTATTTTATAATTTTTTCTCGAGTAATCGGAAAAAAAACATGAGTTATTCTACTGGGATTAAGAATAAATCTATGGCTAGGGCTTGCTGAAAAAGTTTGTTGGTGGGGTTAGGAGTTGATCGCCGATAAAAGTACAAGGGTTTTGAGACTCCCGGTAGTTGTAGGGGTGAGGTGCGTGCGGCCAGTCTGTGCTGAAGGCATGGCTTTAATACTTGGTTCCTTTGTACTAACTAGCTCGGCAATTTTCCAGCCATTGTTCTAAATCCTCTAGTGACTGAAAATCTAACAAAGCTTCTCCCAAGTTTTCTAACTGTTCTAGGTCAAGACTGCGGATATTGGGCAGTAATTCGGGAGAAATGTCCCCTACACGCCGATTTAATTGACGTAAAACTAGGTTAGCTTCTCCCTCTTGTCGTCCCTCTTGTCGTCCCTCTTCTAAACCCTCTTGTAAACCCTCGGACCAGATTTCTTGATAGATAACTGATTCTTTCATGATGTCCTTCCTCAGTAATCGTTGGATGATGTCTTTCTCTAATACTAACCCGGCTAGAATTGCGGTAGATGCGGCCAGATTACTTTGTTCTCGACTATCGCTGATTTGCTCGATTTCCTGGGCAATTTGCCGCAGTAAGTTTTCTTGTTTCTCAGCTTGAGCGAGTATGGCAAAGGGAAACAGTCCGGGGGCCTTTAATAGGGGTTCCGAGGGTTGTTCCCAGAGTCTGATCACTTCAAATTGATGAGAGGTTTTCCCTTGTTTATAATCATTTTGTCGGACTTTGGGGGAGTCACTTTTCCTTAGATAAATAACCACTTGATGGATAGGTTTACGGGGATAGCGTCGATAGAGTCTGGTGGCATAATCTAGCATTCTATAGGGAATATCCTCTTTAGGGTCGGTTTGGAACTCGATATGTAAGATTAATTCTTCTGACTCCAAAAAGACTAAAGTATCGGCTCTAATCGGCTCTAGGGATAATTCCGAGGGTTTAATTTCCGTTAAATCTAAGGGTTTTCCTAGTAACCAAGTGGCTAAGTCTCTGGAATATTCAAGGGCGATAAATTTACAGGTGGAATCATACATTTTTAATTCAATTATAGGTTAAGTCTGACCTGTATTTTAACAAAATTATCACCCTATCCCCAAAAATAACCAAAGGAGGGTTTTTACCCCTCCTAAAGACCAAGATATACTCAAAACTATCCTCAATGGGGATTTTATGCTTGGCGCTTACGAGAAGCAGCACCTAACCCCCAAAGATGATCGCTTCAAAAATCTCGTAGCGTTCCTTGCCGATGCGAATAATATAGATATCGTCTTGTTTCGAGGCGCTAAACGCTCCAGGAGCTGCCTGACTGGTATCTGCACCGATCGCTTTTCCCTTTTCAAAGAAAATGATACGCTTGCGACCATCGGGTTTGGTGACAGTGACATCTGCACTACCGTTACCTCGACGAGTGACACCAAAGGGACAAGATCCCGCTGGTTTTCCATCGCCCATCGAACAGGTAACATTACCCGTAGCATGGTAATTTGTCCCCGGTACTTTGGCATCGCTTTGGTTGTAATTATTGGAAATAAGGATTTTTAGGCGATAATTAGCCACTTCATTATTCCGCGCCGAGTTGCGAGTCAAACCCACTTGGATCGTATAATCGCCGTCCGCTGGTAGGATTCCCTCGTGGGCATTACCGACATTGTTCCCGATAACCATCGCCGCGTCTTTGCCGGGGACTTTACCCGGTGCGAAAATATTGAAAGAAGCGCCCCCGTTATCACTCAAGAGGCTAACCGACATATTTTGTCCAGCATTGGCGCGAATTAGGTATTGAACGACTTGTTCTCCCTTGATTTTGCCTTGAATAGTGGTTCCTTCGGTTCCGGCTTTGAATTGCACCCGTTCTTTACGGATTTCGCTGAAAGCGGGGGAAGGCAGAATAACCGGGGTGGTGATTAAGGTGGCCAGTAAAAAAGCGGAAAAGAGTTGACGCATGATTTAAGTTTTTTCCCAAGTTAATTAGATGTTTTACAGCGATCGCTAGATTTGTTGACAATTGTACTATAACGTCCGTCTAGTTTTTTTCCGAACGGGCCGATTTCGCTTTTTCTAGGGTGTCTTGACAGTTGATTTTGGCGAATTCTTCGATTTGTTCTGGTTTCAAATTAAAATCTGAACCCGCTCTTGCTTTAATTTGTTTTAAGAGTTGATCGGTTTCCGATTGGGTTAGTAAACCCGCTTGTTTTCCCGTTTCCGTGGCGACACAAACACCGTAGGTTACACCACCTGTGAATCCGAGGGTTCCCAAGAATTTCCCTCCTAGAAACAATCCGATACCCGCACCGATAACACCCGTAGTAATAGCAATTAACAACACATAAACGGGTTTCATGCTTTTTTGATCTCCTCCAATGAAGACTAAGTGAGCGTGTTATTACATAGCGCCTTCGTCCACTTTGGAATAGGGTAGGTTTTTGATAAATTTGACGATCTGGTTGCCGTTGCGGTTAAAGGAACATTGGAAGGTATTGACCATTTTATCCGTCTCGTAAGTGCCATTCACTGCGTGAGTGCCGTCGGTGCGTTGTCCTTCGTATTTGACAACGATATTACCCGGCGAGGTTTTATAAGCATTAGCGGCGCGAGATTTGCAGGCCGACAACATGGTAGCAGTATTCGCGGCATAAACTGGTAAAGTAGCGACGAGGGCGATTCCGGTGGCGATGGCGCTGAATTTTATAGACTCGAACATGATTGATTTTCTTACAGAGTAAGAGGGGCGATAATCTCTAGGATGCGTTCAAGATTTTTCGATAACTACCTAATCGTTACCGAGAAGGTGAAAGGAACGGTATGATTGCCGTCTTTCGCTTCTCCCATGAGATAGACACGAATGGTATAGTCGCCATCTTTGGGGAGTTTAATTTTAGCCATGGCGTTGGGTCCTTGGGCAGAACTGTTATAAATCGCTACATTATTACTACCCGGCGGCAGGATATTAAAAAATACACTATGCTTGTCTTCTGGGTTGCCTGTCCCATCATCAGCAAGAGAAACCATCAGGGTTTGACCTTTTCTCGCTCTTAAGACAAAATCTCGGTATTCACGCCCTGTAATTGTCCCGTTGAGGGCGGCCATATCACTGCCCCGTTCAAAGTTCACTCTACCGCTTAACTGCGCTTGTAGAGGGGCGGTTAAACCCAAACCAAGGGATAAAGCGATCGCTACGGAAGCTAAAACGTTTCGAGGGGAAATAAGCGGAAAATGTTTCATGTTTGTTTTTCAGTCAGGTACTAGGGAGTGATCATGATTTCATCTCCCTAGTTGGGTTAATCGTCTGTAAGTTTAAAATCCTTTTAGCCTTTGCGCTTACCAGATAATGCCCCTAAAGCACCCACTGTTACTAAACCTAAGATAGTACCCGGTTCGGGAACGGAAGTAGCGCGAGTAAATGTCAGTGTTGAATTACTTGAGTCTAAAACTCCACTGGAAGCATTGCCAACCCCCTTTATACCGAATAGAGTTCCGGTAGTAGAATTTAATCCAAATGCATTTGGAGAACCCGTTACGAACAATTGACCACGAGCGAATTGAGTACCGGACAGAATGATATTACCACCCACAACATTAAAAGCATTAGGACCCAGTGATGGGAATGTACCAATAACCGGTAGCGTGTATCCTAAAGCGGCAGGAGCGGAGGTGACGGAAAGAGCGGTAGCCGCGTATATCCCATCCGTGGTTAGTGCCGCGTCCGGCAACTCTATTGTCCCAGAAACTGTACCACTAACCGGGCCATCCACATTCGAGAAAGAAAAGCCAAAAGTAGCGGCGCTCGCACCAGATACAGGAGCGAGTAAAGATAGACCGATAAGGGCGACCCGACCACTGATCGATTTTTTGATAAGTGTTGATAATGTCATAGGTTTAAACTCCTCACAGAAAGGAATAAAGATAAACAGTATTCAATTATAGGGGAGTTTACGGAAAAGGTGATATCCGAAAATTCCTTATTTTTTTTGACCCCTTCCCGTTTTCTTAATACTTTTTTAAGGATTGGCTGAAAGTGTTGCCCTAAAAGACTTTGAGAACTAGGGGGGTGAGTCAGGATCGCTCGCATTCCCCCCCTAGTTAGAGTTCTTGTATGCTAGTTACAAGTAGAACAGCTTATCGCTCTTGGAGGGAGTCTGGCAAAAGTCTTACAGTCTCTAAACTCTAGCTCTCTTATGGGGTAAGCCTTCAAGCGATCGCTAACTAACAGAAACCCGAAATTTGAGTTTTTATTAGAAAAAAAGTTAGCGATCACTTGTCAACCAAGGGTTTCAGAATCTGGATTCGGTCAGGGATTTCCGAAAGTCCCAGAAGAGCGGTAAGTATCTAAGCACAATTAATTACACATCTAAGCCACTACTCCGTCAGACTTCTGCTGTGATCAGTAAACAGTGAACTGAAAACTCAAATCCGATCCCTAATAGCTGTATCCCGTCTCGGAGTCTCCCGTCTCGGAGTCTCCCGTCTCGGAGTCTCCTGTATCCCGTCTCGGAGTCTCCTGTCTCCTGTCTCGACTAGGAAATTAATTTTGCACGACTACTTATCTTGCCTGTTTCTTATCCCTTGCGCTACAGGGAGAAAATCGCAATCGCATCTAGCGGGACTCAAACGATAACAAAAGATAACTGAGGGTATAATGCTTGGCAGATCAGCGTTTCACGTCGAGACTGACCCATGAGAGAGAACACCCCGTCCGCCATGCCCCCATGCTTTGACAAATGGTGTCAACGCTTCGATGATCTGCTCAAAACAAAAGCCCAAAAAACAGGCTTTAGAGATTACTTAGGAGGATTATTAGGAGAAAGTGAACGAAAAAACCTGACTCAAATGGCTGATAACCAAGTAGAAGTAGTTTACAATCGTTTACACCATTTTGCTACTGATGCTCCCTGGGATGCCCGGAAAATCAATGAACGTCGCCTTGAGGTGATGAACCAATGCTCTCAAAGCCGAATCAGCCGCCGCTTTACCCTGATTGTGGATGATTCGGGACATCGTAAAAGTGGAAATTTTACCGAGGGAGTAGGGGGACAGTACATAGGAGAAATTGGCAAAACCGAGAACGGAATAGTAACAGTTACCACCCATCTATACGACGGAAAAAAAAGCCTCCCTTTAGACTTAGAAATATATCGCCATGCCGCTTCTCTAGAAAAAGGAAAAGAAGACCCAGAATTCAAGAAAAAGCCGGACATCGCCTGAGAGTTAATTGACAAAAGTTTAGAGAGAGGTTATCGACCGGGAATAGTCCTCATTGATGGAGCCTATGGTAACAATAGTTCCTTGAGCAAGGGATTAGAAGACAGAAAACTGAAGTATCTAGGAGGAGTAGCTAAAAATCGAAATGTAATCATCACTCAGGAGGCGGGGATTGAGTCAGAAATTAGACTAGACAAATTAGCAGAAACGTTATCTTCCGAAGATTTCACCGAAGTTAAACTCAACTTAAATAAAGCCAAGACCGTGTGGGTAGCTACTTTCAGTGCCAAGGTATCCCAGCTAGAGGGAACCGGGAATTTTGCTATCGTCATGAATGCCAGTTCCGTAACCGAAGCCACTGATATTGACTACTTGATGACCAATGTTGAGGAGTCAAAAGTAACGGCTGAGTGGGTTGTTACCACCTATTCTCAAAGAAATTGGGTTGAGGTTTTCTATCGGGAAGTTAAAGGGTGGTTGGGATGGAAAGAATACCAAGTGAGGGATTACAAGAATCTATTTCGTCATTTTATCTTGGTATTTTGTGCCTATACTTTTATCCTGTGGCACAAATTAACTGGGGGATTAAGAAGGCGATGGGCAAACCAACCTTTGAATACTTTTGTGGAAGCTTTAGAAGCTTTTCGCACAGCGATGTCTTTCCGTTTCTTTAATTGGCTCAAGGAGAATAGGGAGGTGTTCGCCGCTTATAAAGCGGGTTTAGGCTTTGTTTGGGCTTGAAATTTGTTTGAGTCCCGTTAAAAGTTGCGGCGCTCGCAACTGGTGCGAGGGTGGCGGTGGCTACCGTGGCGAGGGCGACGGAATAGCAAAAGGAACTTTTGAGTGGCATAGAAGACATTGTATAGCTAAATTCCCCCTAATTTTAGCCCCCCCCGATTTTGTCAAGGTTTTTGTTATTTATATTTATTATGCTTTATCTACCTCTTGATTACTGGATTGGGGATTGAGGGCGATCTCCCAGAGATGCGCGAAGGGGTGGGCTTTTCTGGGGTGCGGGGGGCGATCGGTCAAATTGACATACACTATAATTATTAGAGTGATCAATGTTTATCTAGGTTAAAGAGAACAATAAAACTAGCGATCAATGCACGTGATCAGTAAAGTCAAATTACGAGAGTTTTGGCAACGCCACTCGGACGCAGAAGACGCTCTTAGCGATTGGTATAACTTCGCTAGTAAGGCTAACTGGAAAAATTTAGTAGAGGTTCAAGGTCGCTACCCGAAAGCGGAGGCGGTGGGAAATTTTACAGTTTTTAATATCAAGGGAAACAAATACCGTTTAATCGCTGACATCAATTATTCTCGTCAAACCATTTTCGTTAAATATATTCTAAGTCACGCTGAATACAATAAGGAGAACTGGAAAAATGATCCCTACTTCTAATCCATTAACCTATGGTGATTTACTCTTGCAGTATCAACCGAAACCGATTAATAACTCGCAAGAATACGAGCGATTTTTAAGCATAATTGAAGGGATGATGTCACGGGAGTTAAGCAATGACGAAGGACTATTATTCGATTTACTGGTGTTATTAGTGGAAGAATACGAGCGGAAACATTATCCGATCGCCCGAACAAATCCTACCGCTACGTTAGAATCGTTACTGCATGAATTCGATATCGATAGGGAGTGTCTTGTCGATATTTTCGGCGATCGGGATAGGGTAGAATCGGTGATAGCGGGGAAACAGGCGATCGCTCTCCCTCAAGCCGAGTCTCTAGCCGAATTTTTTAATCGTTTAAGTCCGAAACTGGAGTTAAGCGCCCGTGATTTTCTCTTGTAGCCTCGCTTTTCCTTAGGGACTGATCGGGGAAGACCATATAACAAATGCTTACTTTCTTCATAACTTTAGATTAATTAAGATAATGTTACAAAACTTTATGAAAAAGCCGTAGTATGATAATTTACGCCAGTAAAGCGAACACAATAAGGAGCAACACCCATAATGCAGTCGGCCGAGATGTTGCTGACAGTCCCCAAAGAGTATTTAAAAGCACCGGGGGGCTTCAACCCAAACGTTACCATGTTTTTTAGTGCCTTGAGCCTAATAACCCTATCTACCTGTGGCTATTGGCTATGGTCTTGGCCCGACTGGATTTGTTTTAGTGCTAATGTCCTCGCTTTACATTTATCGGGGACAGTTATCCACGATGCCTCTCATAATTCTGCCCATAGTAATCGGCTATTTAATGCTATTTTAGGTCATGGCAGTGCTTTAATGCTCGGTTTTGCCTTTCCGGTCTTCACTAGAGTCCATTTACAGCACCACGCTCACGTTAACGATCCCGAAAATGATCCAGATCATTTTGTCTCCACTGGTGGCCCTTTGTGGATGATTGCGGCCAGATTTTTTTATCACGAGATTTTCTTTTTTAAGCGGCAACTCTGGCGGAAATACGAACTGCTGGAATGGTTCCTCAGTCGTCTTTTTGTTGCTACCATAGTCATCGTCGCCTGTCAATACGGTTTTATCAGCTATGTGATGAATTTTTGGTTTGTTCCCGCTTTAGTGGTGGGAATTGCCCTCGGTTTATTTTTCGATTATCTTCCCCATCGTCCTTTCCAAGAGCGTAATCGTTGGAAAAATGCCCGAGTTTACCCCAGTACCCTCTTAAATCTGCTGATTTTAGGACAGAATTATCATCTCGTGCATCATCTTTGGCCGTCGATTCCCTGGTACAAATACCAACCGGCATACTATGCCACTAAACCGCTTTTAGATGCGAAAGATTGTGAACAGTCTTTAGGTTTACTGCAAGGTAAGAATTTCTGGAGTTTCCTCTACGATGTCTTCTTGGGGATTCGCTTTCACTCCCATTCTTCTAAATCTAGCTCATAGCATTTATCGTCATGGTGAGGTACAAGGTTTTCGTTTTGGGGAGTCGGTGGTCGATTTTATGAGAAACTCTGTATCTGTACTGGTTTCGTTGTCAACTTGATTTTTTGAAGGAGGATTTTATGGGTCAGCATTGGGGAAAAGCCTTAATTTTAACAACAACTTTCTTGACAATTAACATCAATTATGCTAAGTCTTTAACCTTTGGTGAGGCCGTGGGTATTGGAGCGGGGGCCTTGTTAATCAACCGGGCGGTACAGGATAATAGACAACGTTATCGATTTGTGCCACCAGAGCAAGAATTTCAGCGCGGACTAGAGGACGGTTTTAACTTTGCCCGCTATGATAATCCGCGCAATTCTAGAGACTATGATGACGGTTTTATCGAGGGAAGAAGACGGCGGGAGTCGGGTTGGTCTAGTCCCAACCGGAGAGGTTGATTATTTTTTTGGTCTGCGTCCCACTTCGGCGGTTTCTTGAATGGAAAATATCCTCAATTTGCCGTCGATGGGGGCGACTTTAGCCACCGCTTCCGATGCCACTATATAGTTATCACCCTCGGTGTTGGTAATATTGATTACCCGCTTGCGAGTGATCATCGCCATCTCGTCATTAGCAAGAATATCCACGTCCCAATTCTCAGAAAGAACCTCTATACTTTTAATATTTTTGTAGGATTCCTCTAAAAATATTTTATGTTCCGTGATGCCATCTAACTCAAAAATTTCGGTACTAGCATCGGTTTTAATGGTCAATTGCGAGGAAATAAACGGGGCATAGTGTTTGAGGATTAGGGCGATATTTTTATCTTTAATAGCGGTTTGAATGTCTTCAATCATTGCTTTAATTTCCGCTTCGCTGATTTTTTGTCCCCAATCGCGATTACTCGATTGTTTCACTGGCACTATCGAGGGATTAGCATGGACAAAAGCGGGGGAGATGCTGGGGAGAAGGGATAAACCGAGCAATAGAACAATTAATTGGGGAGAACGCATAATTTAATAAACTTGGTAAATTCAACCCGAATCATAGCATTTTCTCGTTACCGAATAAATCCTCAAGGTGAAAGTCCCCGGTTAGGGAAGCTAAGAGAGCAAAATTCTGGCTGTGCAAAGTCTAGGTTGATCCTTTAGCTATTTTTGGCTTGATATTTCCAGAATAACAGGGGTATGATCGCTAGGTTTTTCTTGTTTTCTGGGTTCTCGATCGATCAGACAATTAACGGCTTTTTCGTATAGCTGAGGAGTTAAATAAAGATGATCGATTCGCCAACCTCGGTTACGAGCAAAACCACCGCTGCGATAATCCCACCAACTATAATGTCCCGCTGCCGAGGTGAATTTTCTAAAGGCATCTTGTAACCCAATTTCTAACACCTTTTCTAAAGCTTCTCTTTCTTTAGCTGAAGACATAATATGATTTTCTTTGCCTTTGGGATCATAAATATCTTTATCTTCTAAGGCAATATTAAAATCACCACAGATACATAATTCTTCAGGTTGAGAATTAATAATTTTATCTAGATATTTCCTAAGGGTTTCTAACCATTTAAGCTTATAAATATACTTGTCACTATCTAGGGAAGAACCATTAGGAACGTAGAGATTAATAATCCGAATATCGCCGATTACTCCAGTAATTACCCGTTTCTGTTCGTCTAGTTCTCCTGTTAAATTTTCGCCGATAATTGGACTAAATCCCACAGTGATATCGTCCAGGGGTTTTTGGCTAAGAATCGCCACACCATTATAGGCTTTTTGTCCAGAAATATAGAGATGATAACCCAAAGATTCAAAAGCTTCTCTGGGAAAATCTCGATCGATCACCTTGGTTTCTTGCAAGCATAAAACCTCAACGGGATTGAGTTGTAACCAATTAATTACCTGCTCTTGTCGGCTGCGAATCGAGTTGACATTCCATGTGGCGATTTTCATAGCTAAAAACCGATAATTTTTCTCACACTTCCTCAGCAAAACTGGTGCGACGCACAAACTCAAAGGGACCGGCGATCGAACCCCAGACTAATTGATCGGTTTCGGGATCTAAACCGCGATCAACGCTAATTAATCCCCGTTCACTAATTTCAAAACTATTATCTAAATAAGTCATTCTATCTTTGCGAAAGACTAAACATTGTTTACCCGGTTTCACCACCCCTTTAAAACTGTTACCTGTCCAAGTGACATTCATATCACAACCCAGCATCGGTTCTAATAAGTCTAAGGTGAGATTTTTGAGACGCTGGGGTTCTCTAGAAGCACCAAAAAAGTTAGCTTCCTCTTTAACTTTAAAGTTTTCTAGTTCAATATGATCATCGACTACCGATAATTTAAATACTCGCAAACGATAGGGAGTATTGAGCATAAAATCGTAGGCCTGCTCTAAAAATAAGCTGGTTCCCTTCATTAATTCATCGGGCAAAGGGCGCATACACACGCGAATATGGGCAAAAAAAGGCGGATTAGCAAAAGCTTGTTCTTGATTACTAAAATCCGCCGCCATCCAGCGTGCTAGGGTTTTTATATCCGTGGGATGAGTCATAGTTTTTGAGATGTGAATGGCTATTAGCTATCAGCCATCAGCTAGTTAATCGCTCTGATAAATTTTCACTGATTACTGATAACTATGCCCCGATAATTGTTATTGTGCGATTACTTTAATTTCGATATCGGCACTAACTTCGGGATGGAGTTTGACTTGTACTTTATAGACTCCCAATTGACCGATATCGGGGACGGTAATACCACGGCGATCGATTTCTAATTTAGCATTTTCTAGAATAACCGTAGCCACATCTTGACTGGTGACAGTACCGAAAATTGCCTCGTTTTCACCCACCTGTTTAGGGATGCTGTAGGGACTGAGTTTTTCGATCGCAGTTTTTCTGGTTTCCGCTTCTTGTTTTTCAGCGAGGAGACGTTGACGCTCTTTTTCTTTCCTAAATTCTGCCTGTTTAATCGCGCCCTTGGTGGCTAAAACGGCCACACCTTGGGGGATAAGGTAATTGCGCGCATAACCGGGTGCCACTTCCACCACATCGCCATTTTCACCTAATTTGCTGACTTTTTGATTGAGGATAACCTGCATTCGTTTTGCCATGATCTTGACCTAAAACAATAGTTCCAAAACCTCTATCATACCATGCAATCGTTTTTATCGAAAATTTGGGTTTAAAACCTCGCCTTAAGGCGAAAAGTTTTTGGAGCGGGGCATAAATCCCCGTTACAAAAACGGCCTCCTGCCCCCTGCCGTAGATGATAGCCATGATATACCTCGTGTGAAAAAGATGGTACAGAGTCGATAGGGAATATCGACCCGAAACTTAGTTCGAGTTAGATAAAGTTGATAAGTAGGCGAATAGTGGAGAAAAATGTCTCTAGAGACAGCAAAACCATTAATCAGGCTTGGATGTCAGAAAATTTAGCCCTGGTTAGGGATAATGCTTAGATTGTAGAGGCGAATAGTCATAAGCTCCGTTTATTTTTTTTTTTCATTCATCAGCAGAGCTTATTAAATAAATCGAGCAGAGAGAAAATATCTGGTATAATGGCACTCCTGCAAGGATTTACCTAGGAATAAGCCGATTTATGTTGCTAAGGTTATATTTTGAGCAACTTTTGTCAAGTTAGCCAGCAAATTAAGTTATTTTGTGACCAGTTAGGGTAGGGAGATGACTACAGCCTTGTCATCGGAGTCAGCCATGGCAATTTGGCCGTTATTCCTCAAGAAGTTTACCATGAGGTAACAACAGGAACAACAGGAACTCATCCAGCAGTTAATTTAGTTCAATTAGCAGACTGGATAGAGAGACGAACCATTAGCAGTTCAGAAAAAGTCTCTACTTTGAAAACGATAACTAATTTAGGTTGGGGTGAATGTGCTGCTAGGATTTTAGCTGAAGAATTAGAAGCCGATCAATTATTGATTGATGATTGAGAAGCTAGGCGAGTTGCTTGATCTCGAAATTTTAAAATTACTGGTACATTAGGTATTTTATTAGTCGCCAAACACCTAGGATTAATTACTAGCGTTCAGGAAGTTTTAGAGGCGTTAATTACTCAGGGTAAACCTATTAATCCAAGACTGTATCAAGAGGTTTTATCTACCGCACAAGAATCATTTTAATTATTCAATAATTGCTGATAAAGGGACGTAAACATCATCACTCACGCCCCCTGAAAATATCAATTAACTATCATTACTATTGTCTTGATTGCGCTTTTTAGACAGCAATACACCTAACCCTAATATTACCATTGCCAAAATTGTAGAAGGTTCGGGAATAGCTGTCGATGAACCCACTTGAACTATTTTTATA
>NZ_JACJSW010000185.1:0-58291 GCF_014698375.1 Microcystis flos-aquae FACHB-1344
AATGGCAGAGTTGGAAAAACAGATTAATCGACTTCCCCATTTGCCAAAGTGGTTTGTGGAAATCCCTTATCAAACCACTTGACTATTGGATCATCTTTTTTATGGAGTTCTCTTATTAAAAAATTCCTTTAGGAATCGTTTAACGGCAGTTCTAGTTTAGAAAAGATCGGTTCAGGTGTTCCTAGTTGTGGATTTGTGGGTAATCCCCATTGACAGTGTTGGGAAAAAGAGACACGCTCAGGGGAGTTTTCTCCGTCCTCCGACCTGAAAGTATTAAAATCAATAACAAAACCCAGTTGTTGATAAATTTTACTGCTCAAGGTCGGTATTATCGGTGAGAGTAGGTAGGCAGAGAGTCTTACGGATTCCAAAACTGCGTAGAGAACCTGTTCTACCGCTGCTTGTTGTTTCTGTTTAAATAAACTCCAGGGCGCACTCTCATCGATAAACTTGTTACTAGCGCGAATTAACGCCAATATTTCCTCACAGGCTTGATTAAATTGTAGCGCATCATACTTCTGTTCAACAATGACCCCTAGATTGATCCCCATATTCTTAAGATGATTGTCGTTGGGGATATCTACGCCAGTCAACTGGGGGGGGATATTTTGGCAGTATTTTTTAACCATGCCTAGGGTGCGATTGAGGAGGTTGCCTAAATCGTTGGCTAAATCCGCGTTAAGAATATTAACAAATCTGGTTTCCTGAAAATCGCCATCCTGTCCTAATTCAATCTCTTTGACGAAATAGTAACGGACGGCATCGGCCCCATAGCGCTCAACCAAATCGAAGGGATCGAGGGTATTACCGAGACTTTTGCCCATTTTCCGCCCGTCTTTGGTCAAAAAGCCATGGCCGAACACTCTTTTGGGCAAGGGTAAACCCGCCGACATTAGCATAGCCGGCCAATAAATGGCATGGAATCTTAATATATCTTTACCGATCAGATGCAGATCGATCGGCCACCATTTGGCCAAGGCATTTTCTAGGGTGGGTTGGTCTTCGGGGTCGAGAAGGGCGGTAACATAGCCAAGAAGGGCATCAAACCAAACGTAGATGGTATGCTGACCATCGTGGGGAATGGGAAACCCCCAAGCGACATTAACCCTAGAGATGGAGAAGTCCTGTAGGCCTTGGTTGACGAAGTTGAGAACCTCATTACGTCGGCTTTCCGGTTGAATAAAATTGGGTTGTTCTTGGTAAAGTTGTTCTAGTTGTGCTTGGTATTTAGAGAGACGGAAAAAATAGTTTTCCTCGTCGCGCCATTCGGCGGCTAGGTTAGTATGAATGGGACAACAGCCATTATCTAACAGTTCTCTTTTTTCCTTAAATTCTTCACAGGCGACGCAATACCAACCCTGTTGGCGATCGAGATAGATATCGCCCTTTTCCCAGACTCTTTCAAAAAATTCGTTAACAATTGCCTGATGACGGGGGGCAGTGGTGCGACTAAAGCGATCATACTGGATGTGTAGCTTTGCCCAGAGATTGGCAAAACTGGTGGCAATGCGATCGCAGTGTTCCTGGGGATTGAGTCCTTTGGCCGCCGCAGTCCGTTCGATTTTCTGTCCGTGTTCGTCGGTTCCTGTAATTAAGAGGACAGAATTGCCCTGTAACCGCTGCCATCGTGCCATAACATCCGCTACGATCGTCGTGTAAGCACTACCGATGTGAGGGATATCGTTGACATAATAAAGAGGTGTTGTCAAAGCAAATGTTTTTCGCTCATTCAAATCATTCATGAAATTTATTTTTTTTAAATAGACGAGGCTGCCCCGAGGCTGATCCGTAGATGATTGGGACATAATCCCTATATTTTATGATCCTCTAATTCTGTTTTATCCTTTAGTTGTGATCTAAGTCAATAAAAACAATCTTAAGGCCGATTTTTTTTTTCCATGAAGCTGCTTACCCCCCTATCCACCTCTCGTTTAATTCTTGATACCACGCGCACGGGTCTGTTTACCGTCGGTCAAGAAAATCTACCCGGCCAAGGAGTGGCGATCGTGGTAAGTAACCATCGTAGCTTTTTGGACGCGCCGATCTTAATTCAAGCTTTGGGCAAAACTCTCCCGATCGCCTGTCATCACTACATGGGAAAAACGCCGCTTTTGCGGGAATTAATCGGAGAATTAGGCTGTTTTCCCTTTGATACCCCCGAAAAACGCCACCAGACTTTTTTTCGGCAAGCAACGGATTTTTTACAGTCCGGACGATGGATCGGTTTATTTCCAGAAGGTGGATCGCCGATGTTAAATTTGACTCCTCCTCGTCAAATTAGCCGTTTTCAAAGCGGATTTGCCCATTTAGCCCTGCGTTGTCCCGTGGAGAATCTATCGGTCTTACCTGTGGCTATTCTCTCCGAGTCGGAAACTGCTATTAGTCCTTTTCCCGTGCGTTTGCTACGCTGGTTAGATACCACGGAACCTTTATTCGATCAAGATGGTTGGCATCCCGTTGTCTTTTATCATCGTGTCAAGGTGGCGATCGGTCGTCCCTACGGAATTACTGAGAGCGATCGCTCAGATTATCAAGGTAAACAAGGAAAAAAAGCCCTTAATCGTTTAATTAGTCATTGTCAGTCGGAAATTAGCGATTTATTGCTGAAGGGGTAAGTCAGGAGTCAGGAGACAGGAGACAGGAGACAGGAGACAGGAGACAGGAGACAGGAGACAGGAGACAGGAGACAGGAGACAGGAGACAGGAGACAGCTTTTTTTCTCCCCACTTCCCCACTTCCTAATTCATAATTCATGCTCCTTTTTCTATTGCGCTAATATTCTGACTAGCTCTGCTTTCTTCATCTTGCTTAAACCAACGATTCCTTTTTCTTTGGCTAGAGTCTTTAATTCAGAAACAGTCTTGAGTTTGAGAGTTTCTTCTGAAAACTCCTCAATCACTGCATCTTGTTGAGATTGAGGAGTGAGATAAAAGACAGTTTTGAGTAAATCTAATCCCTTCCCTTTTGTAATTCCACACTTGAGGGCAACAATTGAATCTAAACTCTTCCAGAATTGACGGGGAGCCTCATCAATCCTAGCAGTAGCAGTAGCTAATTTAACTGTTTTTAGGGGGCTATTCGGTTGTTCAATTAAGAACTGTAAAGCAGATTTAATTTCTTCTCTTGAAGCTGTTGACAGATTTAGTTTTGGGGTTTCTTCTCTTGCCAAAGCTCTGGATATATTCCTAGCATCTTCTGTTCCATCGGCAATAATACACCAAATTCTTTCTAGTCCAGCCCTTTCAGCCACAGCATAAACAAATGAGTTGCCGATAACTTCATAGCGATCCTCTGATAGTTCTTTGACGATTACAGGCAGCCAATTGCGTCCACCTGTCTGCTGTAATAGTTTGGCAGCAACTTCAATTAAAAAACTATCAGCATCGGTCCCATTGGTAATTTCTATTTCATCTAAGTAGAGATACTTTAAAGTACCAATATCGGTATATTCCATCATTGTAAAAAATACTCCTTTGCTAAGTCTTTGTAGTAGTCATAAACGGAACGATGTTTATAAACGGCTGGCACGCGCTCAAAAGCAGCACTGGCTATAATAGCGTATTCTGGCAGGTGATGAATATGTAAATCTTTTTTGGCATTAGTATATCTGGGATAAAAATAGTGTACAAGGTTTTTGTCATTTTTTAGTATTTGATTAATTTCTTTTTGGGCAAGTTCTAACTGTGGTTGAGTAATCTTCTCACCGTTGAAAAAAATTGGTAAGGCTATGGGAGTCCCATCTTTTTTTAATTCTTGCATTTGCGGCAGAAACTCCTTGATGGCAGTGGCTGCATTATTAAGGGAGAATGAATTGTTATGTTTTGTGGGTAAGAGGACAACATCGGCAGCATAAACAGCCAGCCGGCTAGTAAATCGCCAATTGGGAGCTGCATCTATAAAAATGTAATCATATTCATATCTAGCTAAGTCTAATTTTCTATGGAGAGTGGATATTGTCATTTTAGCATTATACTCCAATTCCACATACCCTGCTATTTTAGGATCAGCAGGAACAACATCGAAAGTAATTTGTCGTTTTGAATTCTTAAAAATATAGGGAATGATCACTGATTTTATATCAATATTGCGGTCAGTTAAAGCCTTTTCTAGTAGTCCATCTTGTGGTTTTATATTTAGGAGAGAGCTAGTTAAATCTCGTTGATTAAAATCAAAGTCTAAAACTAGAACTTTTTTACCTAAAAGGGCAAGGAAAGCTGCAAGATTTACGGTTGTGGTGGTTTTGCCTATACCGCCTTTATTGTTGTAAACAGTAACCGTTAGTGCTTTGGGAGTGCTGTCAATTTTTGTCTTGATCAGAGCTATAGTATCATCAATGTTCTCAGGAGTTAGCTCTGTGCAAGTAGTAGCAGGAAAAATGGTTTTACCATGTTTTCTAAATAACTGGATGTGTGAACTATTATTGATAATTCCCCATTGGGCTGCTTTACAGTTATTCCCTAATAACTGACGCTTTAACTGATTGACAGTTGCCTTATAACTTGGACTATTTTCAGTTAGGTTAATATCTCTACCCTTTAACTCTATCAGCAGAAAAGGATTACTCTTTGTCTGCAAAAAAATATCGTTTGCTAGGTTTCTCCGAGTGGCAAAGTCGGTAATCCCACCGCCTCCCGTGTCGTACTGTGGGATTATCTCCGTGGTTGAAAATCCTAAATATGATATCAGGTAACGTGCAAAGTTGGTGCTAACGATCGCTTCCGACGCATCTTGAGGCAAATGCTGAAGATAAGATTTGAGACTTGTTACTCTGGGGGTGTTATCTTTCATTTGAGTTCACAAACTATAGACTAAAGTTAATGAATCGCTGTTTTTTTGAGTATAACACTCTATTTCCTCAACCCCTAACCCATTATGGAAAAATTAACTAATCTCGATCGCATTGCTGAAGAAATTTTAGGTTTAATTCCAACAGAAACGGTTATCATTGCCGAATTTGACGGTGATAGTATTGATTATCGTGCGGGTGCAGGTAAAAACACCGGGGCAATTGTCGGCAAAAGGGGTGATATTGCCACGTCGGGATTGTGTGCGGTGGTTTACCGGGGTAGTTGTCCGGTGGTGGTGGGACAAACCCTAGGAGATAATCGCATTCGTCAGGATATAGCGGTCGCTTTGGGGATAAAAACGGCTTTAGCTGTGCCAATTAGAGTTAATAATCAGTTATTTGGCGCAGTAATGCTTTTAAACCGTCTCGATGGTCAGGGATTGACCGATCGAGATAGTTTGTTAGTGGAGGAATATCTTTGTTCTTGGCCAGATTTTTAGTAAAAGCGATTTTTGATCAGATTGGCATTGACGAATAAAGCGTTACAGTAAATTAGTCCTTCATAGGGATAGGGAGACCAATAGGATAAATCGTATAGACCATTAAAACGAAAGCCTTTTTGATACAATTGGTCGTAAATTTTTGTAAAAAATGTATGGCGAAAATCGGAGGGACGAAACCCAACTTCTGAAAGAATCATGGCAATTTTTCTTTCTTCTAGAAAATTGGTTGCTCCAGCTAAAACCTGTAGCTCATAACCCTCTGTGTCCATTTTAAGCAGGTCTATCCTATCTATCCCCTGAGCTTGACAAAAATTATCTAAGCTATCAATTGTAATTGTTTCTGTTTTGTCGGTGGATTGGCCTTGATTCTCGTCTATAGGCCGGTTTAAGGCCTCGGTGAGGGAGTTTTGTTGAGAATTAGAGTTTAAGATAATTGTTTTTTCTGAAGGTTGCTCGCCGAAAGCGATCGGAAAACAGCGAATTCGCTGATTATTAGCAAATTTTTGAGATAATTGGGTAAAAGTTTCCTTGATTGGCTCGAAACAAAGAATATCAGCTTGAGGAAATTTTTGATGAAAGTAACTACCTGTTTGTCCAATATTAGCCCCGACATCAAAAATAATCTTTGGTTGCTGGTGATGACAAATTCTTTCTATATCTGAGGCTACATCCCAACCAGCAGGGAAGGAATCGGGGGAAACTTTTTTGTAAGTCTCAAGACTCAATTCGTGAATCAAATTTTTCAGCCGGCTTTTAATGCTCATAATTCTTTTGTAAATTAGGAGGGTAATTGATACAGCCAATATAGCAATCAGAGTGACAAGTAACTAAAGTAAAAAAAGCCACTTTAATTCTCCCCCATCCCTGCAACTGCTACTCAGAGATGAGGGATAGAAGCGGTTGGGTAATCCAGTTGAATGCTACGGCGATTTGATGGTTGAGGGTGGGCAGACGGAGGCCCCTGCTACGAGGCGATGCGATCACCCTCTAAATTCGAGTCCGACCCCGATTTTTTGCTCCGCTGGCGCTGCCACGTTCGATAGACCAGAACCGAGACACCACTCAGGCCAAGCAGGCCAACTAAGCTGGAGGTGGATGGTTCAGCTACTGGTTGGGCGGTGGTAAAGGTGAGCAAGCCATCATACTGGGCAGAACCACCCAAGACATTATCGTCAAATTCGAGGATGGTTGTAAAACTATTATTTGCTGTAGGAAGTTGCACAAGTTGCAAGATTGATCTTGCGTTGATTACTTGCAGGGTAACAGAGATATCCTGGCTCGGAATGGCAGGAGTGAGACCTGTAAAGACAGAGGAAAATGTCTCGACACGGATCTCGTCGGGTGGAGGCAGGGGCCAATCAGGAATCCAGTTCACATGATCCATGACGAGGGTACCGTTGAGCGTTGTCCTAATGATAGTGGGTTCGTTGCGCCCTGAGTGACGGCCCACGGCAGCAAAATCAAAGTGATGCCACTGCAAAGTATCACCCTGAATGATTAATCGGTCTCGGCCATCGATCAAGGCCGAAATCTCCAGTGTAATGGAGCCGGCAAGCACCTGTCCCGCATGACTCAGGATCACGGGTAAGATCAGCACCGACCATCTTAAAGGGAAGGAATCGGGGGAAACTTTTTTGTAAGTCTCAAGACTCAATTCATGAATCAAATTTTTCAGCCGGCTTTTAATGCTCATAATTCTTTTGTAAATTAGGAGGGTATTTGATACAGTCAATATAGCAATCAGAGTGACAAGTAACTAGAGTAAAAAAAGCCACTTTAATTCTCCCCCATCCCTGCAACTGCTACTCAGAAATGAGGGATAGAAGGGGTTGGGTAATCCAGTTGAATGCTACGGCGATTTGATGGTTAAGGGTGGGCAGACGGTAGAGATAGACTAAGCGACGGGTAAGATGGGCAAGGGGACCGGCTAATTCTAGTCCTAAACCGCTAATCGTAGCTTCATCGACTCCGAGGGTCAACATTTCGCCTAAAGGTTGATAACGGAAGGGTAAAGCTGGTTTATCGTGGAAACTCGCCCAAATATTCCAAGCGCAGTAGTCGGACTGTTGAAGGGCCACTTGGGCCGTGGCAGCATAGGGTTTATCCTCTTGGTCGCGACTATCGGCCGCATCGCCGATCGCGTAGATGCTGAGGTTTTCGACAGTTTGTAAATATTGATTAACTTTTAGTAATTTGCGCTCATTATGTGCTAGAGGCAAATTAGCGAGCAGTGGAGAGGCGATCGGACTAACGGTCCAGAGAATTAGATCAACGGGGATATTGTCGATCTGTCCCTTGTAGTCAAGGGAGAGGCGATCAGCTTGAATGTCGGCGACGGTGGTTTCTAGGTCTAACCAAACCAGACGTTTTTCCAGGGCTTTTTTGGCGGTTTCGCGGTTAAATTGGGGTGAAAGGGCAATTATATCGCTATTTCTTTCGATCAGACGAATTCTTCCCCTTTCTCCGAGGCGATCGGCCAGCTTACAGGCTAATTCTACGCCGCTATAACCGCCCCCGATAATGGCGACCCGAATTTTATCGCGATCGGATTTTTCTAGGGTTTTGAGTCGATCCCGAAGACGATAGGCATCCTCGATACTACGAAAGGGGATAGCGTGGGTTCTGGCCCCGGGTAGGAAGTCAAGGGAGGATTGACCACCGAGGGCGATCACGAGGCGGTCATAGCATATATCGTTTTTATTGTCAAGGGTTATTTTATGATTATTAACATCGATCGCCGTGACGGTTCCCTGTTGGAAGTCAACGGGGGTATTAGCGAGCAATTCGCTGAAAGGGGGAGCTATTTCCCAGGATTGCAGTTCTGAGGTGACTAATTCGTAGAGAAGGGGAGAAAATAAAAAGCGATCGTTTTTATCAATTAAGGTAATTTGGGGGGGGTGTTGATCGGGCCAAGGCAATTGACTCAAACGTAAAGCAGTATAGAGTCCACCAAAACCACCACCGAGAATACAAATTTTTGGGATTGAGTCAGTCATATCGATCGCTGAGGGTTTTGTTTCTTATTTTGACACTCCCTGCCGTAAAATGGACGGGGAACCTTAAACCCAAATTTTCGGTAAAGCGAGGAAAGAAAAATAGTTTTTATTTATCTACTCAGCCAAATCGTCAGCAAAGCCATAATTGTAGCCAGAAAAAGGATATGATTCATCCAATCGTCGAAAGACCAATTTTTAAACATAATCACTATTAGCGTAGAAAACTTTTAAACCTACATCCAATCCTACACATCTTTTAGTCGGTTCTAGCGGTTTTGCATATTCCCGAATATCAACGCTTAGACAGAATTGGACATAATAAACATTTGAACGATTATTTTTCTGAAACTTAGGATAATCATTGTTTATCGACCTCAAACAACTACTTATATGCTAACCTATACAGCAGAGATTGTCAAGATTTAAGTCGTGCTTCGCTGTTTTATATTGGTTGGGGTTTCATCTCGTTAAAAGCGAGAGTCTTCACCCCGACATTTGAGATAAAATTAAGATTAGAGCCTATTAGAGAGGAAAAACCTAACCAGAAGAATTTTTAGGTGAATCCTAATTGAGATGGGAGTCTTTGGGAATAACATCCAAACCGAGGAGAACCTTTTGAGTATTGGACATATCGCCGATAATTCTTTGTAGGGGTGGGGGAAGTTGTTTGACTAAAGTAGGAGTTACGAGAATTTTATCCTGTTCCGCTAATTGGGGCTGTTCGAGAACATCAATTATTTCTACTGTATAAAGATCGGATAACTCCTCGCGACAGATACGAAAAATATTGGCGATCGCCCTCTGGGATTTACTTGAATCGCCCATAATGTAGAGTTTGAGAAGATATTGACTCATGATTGCGTGTTATTGAACAGTTTAATGTTGCTGAGACCGATATAGTATTTACGATAGAAAGAGACGAGATAACCCATCAATTCCAAGACCATGAGACGACCTTCGCTAACGTAGGCCTGCGCTTTGGCCAGGGTGACATCCTGATTTTTTTGGCGTAGGGTGGTGGTATGAATATCCACCACATCGCGAGGACTAGCTTTTAAGAATCCTAACTTATCGGCCAAGCTTCGCAGTCGTTCCGATAGATTATGTTCCACTTTGTATGCTTGTTCTTCTAAAGCTAAGTCTAATAACTCTCCGTAATTTTGGACTAATTCTTGAAAAATATCGGGAATACTCTGCTTTATTGCCTCAG
The DNA here is from genome assembly GCF_014698375.1 of Microcystis flos-aquae FACHB-1344. Taxonomy (NCBI): domain Bacteria; kingdom Bacillati; phylum Cyanobacteriota; class Cyanophyceae; order Chroococcales; family Microcystaceae; genus Microcystis; species Microcystis flos-aquae. Next base: position 9,496 of record NZ_JACJSW010000185.1, read on the forward strand.
AACCGAACATTTTCGCCGTGATGCTAGTTTGTACTCCCTTGATTAACTGTTCCAGTTCGCGAAATTCCTCTTCCTGTTGTTGATGTTTAAGATTGAGGATATATTGCTGACGTTCGATCGCCACACGAATTTGATAGACTAAAAGACTACTATCGATATTATTTAACTGAATATAACCGTCAGCACCCAGTTGAAAGGCTTTAACGACTAATTTCTCATCATTGCTAGTAGTTTGAACCACTATCGGTATATCAGAGGCTAATTCTCTGGTTTTGACTAGAATATTTAAGCCGGGGGGGACAGAGATTTCCAAGCTTAAGAGGATGAGATCAAATTTCTCCCCTGCTAGTTTTTCGGCAGTTTGCTGTAGATTCTGAGCTTGGGTGAGGGTAAAAGTCAACCCCCCGGCCAGGGAACATTGGGGGGCCTTTAACAGCAATCTCTGGATTAATTTAACAGTCGTCGGTTCATCCTCTATCAATAAAATCCTACAGAGATCCCTAGTCATTGTTAATTGATCGCTAAAATTATCTTTTTTCCCCTACTTTCATAGTACGCCCATCTTTGGGAAACGCAAGGACAAAATCACCATCTAGCAGCTGCTATCTCGAAGTCTTAAGTAGGGAGGCAAAATTATTTGTAGGATGGGTTAGCGGTAGCGTAACCCATGCAGGCGTTGGGTTTCATGCTTCAACCCAACCTACGTTCATCTTATATTTAATTCCACCCACCCACTTAAGTAGTCGTGCAAAATAAATTTCCTAGTGAAGAAAGGCACTCATGCACTCATGCAAGAGGCAAGGGGGGGGGTTAGATATGTGTAATTAATTTTGCTTAGGTACTTATTCTACCGCTTAGGCACTCGCTGGGGGTTTTCTGTGGCCCTAAGTCGTCAAGTGAAGCATCACTTAAAAATTGATGATCAAGTTTACTGCCATTGAGCGTGAATGCGTGGATGGAGTAAACGCTCAACCGGTTGACCGTTTTTTAAATGTTCTTCGACAATCTGATTGACATCCTCTGGTTTAACACGACAGTACCAAGTTTCCTCGGGAATAATTCTCACCGTGGGGCTAGTGCTGCACTGTCCTTGACAACCACTGGTCATAACGATGACATCTTCTGGGAGAGCTGCCGTTTGCCAAGCTAAAAGAAGCTCGGACGCACCCTGCACCAAACAGGAAGAATGCTGACAGACCATCACAAATCGCTTTTGGGGATAAGACATATTACCTAAAAAGTTGCAAAATTGGATAGTTCCCTGGTTATATTCTTGGGGGTCGCTTTGGGGAAGCATAGTTTTATTTTGCCCCGAATCCTCGATACTGGCAATACAAAAAAAGGGGGCGAAAAATTAACCATCAATCTTTAAAATAGAGTTCGGAGAAAAATTTAGTCAATCAAGAGGGTAAAAGTGGCATTCGCTAGTCATTGGATCATGTTAGGTTTATTACTGGGTTTTGCTGTTGCCCATAGCGGATTAGCCAGTTTACGAACGCGGGGAGAAGCTATCATCGGTGCGCGACTGTATCGGGTATTATTTGCCCTTGTGAGTATCCCTCTAGCGGTAATTTTAGTAGTTTATTTCTTCAATCATCGTTATGATGGTTTGCTTCTCTGGCAAGTACAGGGAGTAACCGGAGTAAAAACCCTAGTTTGGATACTTTCGGCCATTTCTTTTTTCTTTCTCTATCCTGCCACTTTTAACCTGCTGGAGATCGCCGCTATCCAAAAACCGCAGGTTCATCTCTACGAAACCGGCATCCTGCGCGTTACCCGTCATCCCCAGATGGTAGGACAGGTGATCTGGTGTATTGCTCACACCCTCTGGTTAGGGACAAGCTTTACCCTATTGACTTCCCTAGGTTTAATTGCCCATCATCTTTTCGCCGTCTGGCATGGCGATCGCCGGTTAGAAGACCGTTACGGAGAGGCATTTTTAAAGATCAAAGAACGCACCTCGGTGATTCCCTTTTTAGCGATTATCGATGGTCGGCAAAGCCTAAAATGGCAAGAATTCCTTCGTCCTGCCTATCTAGGAGTAACAGGGTTTATTTTACTCCTCTGGTGGGCGCATCCTTGGCTAATGCAAGCAACAAGTAAAATTTATTGGTGATTTTGCTCCCAACCCCTTTCTTATTGATCCCGATTGGTGTAGAATGGCTTCTATATCAAAATCAAGTTTTCATAAAATCCGTTTAGACATGATACTATCTGTCACTGAAAAGGGCTTCCCTAAGCTGGTTTTAGAGTCTTCTCGTCCGGTTCTCGTGCATTTTTGGGCTCCTTGGTGTGGTTTATGTCGTTTAATCCAACCCACCCTCTGTTCTTGGCAAAATGAGTGTCAAGATGCGATTCAATTAGTCGGTGTCAATGCCGATGAGAATTTTCAATTAGCTAATAGTTTTCGTCTGCGTAGTCTACCTACGTTAATTCTCTTCGATCAAGGTGTTCCAGTTCACCGTCTGGAGGAAATTCACAGTCGCGAGGAATTGCATCAAACCCTGCGACTAATGGCCAAAAATCAAATCCTGCGTTCAGCTTAAGGGAAAGATATCTTTTCTGATGGGTTCTGTGGTTAAAATGTATTCTAAGATACGGTAACGCCGGTGGGTGAGTGGAACGAACCACTCCAGACACAGAGAACACAAAGATCGATCGCTCCTATTGGGACTTAGACAAAAAACAAATCGAGAAAAGCCTCAACTCCAATCCCCGCTTGGGATTTACTTCGAGAAGCCCAAAATCGCTGAAACCCAGATATATCAAGGAAAATCATAAATCGAGGTTAACCCTTTGTCCCGTAATGGTTTGAGCCTTTTTTGCTGACCGAAAACGCCTAAGTCCCACTATATCAATTAAACTTATCACACAAAGAATAAGAGAGCCTCTGATGGGACTGGCAGAGATAATATAATAGGACAAAAAGTAGATAATCCCAATTCCTAAGATACCCATAGTTCCCCCAGTTCAAAAAATTAGGAGGCTTGCAAAAAATGCCGATTGGTGTGGCTGAATTTGTCGAAAATCAGGAAAATCGCTGTCCTGTGGTACTACTACTAGATACCTCTGGTTCAATGGAAGGGGAACCGATTAAGGCTCTCAATGATGGTATCAAAACCTTTCAGGAGGATGTGATGCGGGATATCCAAGCGACGTTGAGCGTAGAAACCGCCATTGTCACCTTTGGTAAGGGAGGGGTTAAAACCGTGCAAGATTTTGTCGGGATTGACCAATTTACGCCACCGACTTTAACCGCAGGAGACTTAACTCCGATGGGAAAAGCGATTGAATTGGCCTTAGATTTAATCGAAGATCGTAAAGCGATTTATAAAAATTATGGTATCCAATACTATCGTCCCTGGATATTTTTAATTACTGATGGTGCGCCTACGGATCAATGGAATCTGGCAGCGCAACGGGTAAAACAAGCCGAAGCAGAAAATCGGGTTTTATTTTTTTCTGTAGGTGTTCAGGGGGCCGATATGGAGAAGCTCAAACAGATTTCTAATAATCCCCCCGTGTTACTCAATGGGTTAGATTTTCGGGATTTATTTCAGTGGTTAAGTAACTCAATGAAACGAGTTTCTGGTGGTAAAATTGGAGAGGCGATCGATTTACCACCCGTGAATTGGGGACAAATTACCACCTAGAGGACAGTTAATTATGTGGAGAACATTATGTCAGTCGGTGGTCGGTAGTTTTCACGTCCAAACGGGATTACCCTGTCAAGATTACGGTGCTTATAAATTATTGGGTCAGGATGTTTTGATTGGAGCCGTGGCCGATGGGGCCGGTAGTGCCAAACATTCGGATTTGGGGGCGAAAATAACAGTTAAAGCAGCGCTGCAATTTTTAGAGGAAAATCTCAAAAAAACAGCATTTGCGGCAACTGAAACTGAAGCAGAATTAGAGGAAATATTCCGGCGACTGTTGGCTTATGTTCAGCAAATTCTCCAAGAAAAAGCCGAAAAAGAACAGTTAGATATTAATGATCTGGCGACAACTTTACTGGTTGTTTTGGTTACTTCAAAACGATTAGCGGCGATGCAGATAGGAGACGGTTTTATTGTGTTCAAACCTCTGGGAGGAAATTATCATTTATTGTTCCAGCCTGACAAGGGGGAATACATCAATGAAACCACTTTTGTTATTTCTAGTAATGCTTTGGAGGAGATGCAAATAAAAGTTTTAACCGAGCCAGTTGCGTTTATTTGTGTGGCGACAGATGGAGTGGAAAAGGTATCGATCGATTATAAAAATTGGCAGCCTTTTCCGCCTTTTTTTCAGCCATTAGAGGAATATTTGCAACAGACAGAAACGCCATTGCAAGAAGACCTCAAAGAATTTTTAATGCGGGAGGATTTAAATAAGTTAACAACCGATGATAAAACCTTACTCCTAGCTTTTTGTTTAAGAAACTGAGGGGTTTAAGAAACCGGGTTTGTTTGACAAACCCAGTTTCTGGATCATAGCGTTCCCAGGTAAAACAATCGTGAGCAAAAAATCTATCAAAAGCGACTTGAAGAGAATTGATGCGATGACGGATGAGAATATCGATTATTCTGATATTCCGCCGTTAGGTGATGAATTCTTTACCCAAGAAACAGTATCTTTTTCGCCATCAAAGCAGCAATTAACCATCCAACTAGATCAAGATATCTTAGAATGGTTAAAAGCCCAAGGAAAAGGATATGAGACACAAATTAACTACATCTTGCGGGAAGTGATGGAACAGCAGCGGCAGTAAAAAACAACGAACCTGATTTGATTACAAGGTTTGTTGTTGCGCTTCAGCGCTCAACTCTGGCGAAAATTGGGCTAAAGTGAATTCGAGTAATCTGTATAAAACGGAGGTCGTCTATGGCAGATTTAATCGTCCGCAATATCGATGAAGCCATCGTCAAAGCTCTCAAAAAGCGAGCCAGCCAACACGGGATCAGTGCCGAAGCCGAACACCGCCAAATCTTAGAAAAAGCCTTGCTGCAACCGCAACGAAAATCCCTAGCAGAGGTGCTACGCCAGATTCCCAACGTTGGCAACGATTCAGACTTTGATCGCGTTCAAGATGACACAGCCAAACCAGTATTTGATTGATACTAAGTAGGTAGGCGTTAAAAATTATCAGACACCCCCGTTATCAAGGGTAGGGTTGATTCATGAATCAACCCTACCTTATCAAGGGGGGATCAAGGGGGGATTAAAGGCAAAATCCATTTTTAATTTAATTATAACCAGCTACTTATATCTAACTTATTAGAAACGACTAGATAAAATTTTCTGAACAGCACAAATACTCGGAGATTTTTTGATGTCTTTAACTTATCGCTGTCAACTACAAAATCGCTGGATTACGCTGACGCAAGAAATGGCCGACAGTGGCGAAGCGAAAGTATGGCACACTAACTTTAATGGGTACTTAGCGAAAATCTACCACAATCCCCATAATGAAAGGGTTGATAAATTACAGTTAATGGTGAGAAATCGTCCCAGTGATCCTAATGCTCATCTTAACCATATTTCCTTCGCTTGGCCCTATTCTATCTTAGAAGATAACCAGGGAAAAGTCGCTGGTTTTTTAATGCCAGAAGTGGTGGGTTCAGAAACATTATTAAAGCTTTGTACGCCCATAATGAGAAGAAAATACAAGTTAGAAACTAATTGGTATTTTCTTCATGTAGTAGCGCGGAATATAGCCGCTATTATCCAAGCAATTCACCTTAAAGGTTATGTTTTGGGAGACATCAAGCTAGAAAATATCTTAGTGAATAATCGGGCGTTGCCTACAATTATTGATACAGATTCATTTCAAGTATCAGATCCCTATAGCGGTAAAATATATCGGTGTTTAGTTGGCTCAGAAGGATTTACACCGGCGGAATTAATCGGAGTGAATATAGCAGATGTAGATCAAACAGAAGTTCATGATCGCTTTCGATTAGGAGTTGTTATTTATTATCTACTATTTAGCGGGCCGCCGTTTCGGGGATTGTGGCAAGGAGGAGGAGATTCCCTGGAACAGTCGGAACTAATTCGACTGGGACTCTGGCCTTTTTCTGGGGATAAATTGCTTGTACCTAGTAATACAACAATCCCATTAAATATTTTACATCCCGACTTACACGCCTTATTTTTGCGCTGTTTCAATGAGGGACATAAATTCCCCGACAGACGACCGACGGCTAAGGAATGGCGTGGTACTTTGGAAGCTGCACTAAAAGAGGTTATACGCTGTGGCAAAATTGATAATCATTACTACAACCGCAGTTACGGAAAGTGTTATTGGTGTGAGCGATTTAGTGATTTAAATTTTGATATTTTTCCGGGGAACAGTATCGCTACTGTGACATCTACACCGTTACCTAAAGTAGCGCCAACTCCACTGACAAACTTTACCGAAAACCTACCCAAGGGAATAACACTGGAGATGGTGAGCTTACCAGCAGGTCAATTTCTCATGGGATCTCCTGACAGCGATCCCGATGCTAGGGATTTTGAAAAGCCTCAACACCAAGTTCAAGTCAACAGTTTTGCGATTGGCAAATATCCAGTGACTCAGGCACAATATCAAGCGGTAATGGGAACCAATCGCTCTCATTTTTCAAATAATCCCCAAAATCCGGTAGAAAAGGTTAGTTGGGATGATGCTCAAGCCTTTTGTCAGAAATTGAGTCAAATAACCGGGAAAACCTATCGCCTACCGACAGAAGCGGAATGGGAATATGCCTGTCGTGCGGGAACTACTACTCGCTATTATTTCGGTGATGATGCTAGTCAGTTAGGAGATTACGCTTGGTATGGCGGAAATTCTCAGCAGACAACTCATCCTGTGGGCCAGAAAAGGCCCAATGCTTGGGGACTGTATGATATGAGTGGCAATGTTTGGGAGTGGTGCGAAGACAATTGGCATGATAACTATATCGGAGCGCCGACGGATGGCAGTGCTTGGCTAAAAAATGGTAATGATAATCGTTCTCCATTGCGGGGCGGTTCCTGGGGCAGCTATCCTAGTCTCTGCCGTTCCGCGATTCGCGACGACGGCTCCCGCCGCGGCTACCGCAGCTACAATTTCGGTTTTCGGGTGGTGTGCGGTGCTGGGAGGACTCTGTAACCCTTATTCTCTTTTTACCCTTTTTTACCCTTTTTCTCTTTTTCCCGCCCTTAGGCGGGTCGATTTTTTTGAAAAAATTGAGGTAGTGTTAAATTTTGTTAAGGACAATGAAAAATGAAACAGTTATCGGTTGTTAAAAAGCCGTGGGTTGGGTTTCGTTCCTCAACCCAACCCAATGATTTAAAAATGTTGGGTTTCACTATCGTTTGGCCTAACCTACGATCAGACTACGGACGAAAAAGTGAGCGCCGATCTCCTAGGGTGTGTTAATGTTGGTGTAGCCTACCAGCCGACTTTACATGGCGGGTTACTGTAACCTTAAGGATCTCAAGTGTTTTGTCAAGGATAATTTGGGGGATTTTGCTCACCAATGAAACAAGCTATTACAGCGAAGGTTGTTAAAATAACCACCAACAAGGCCGAAAAAATCTTGTTAAATTCTGGTTTTAAGAAAAAAAAAGCTCAAGTTATCTTAAGCAAAATTACTAATTTTTGTCAACATTGGAAAATTCTTGAAATGTCTTTATTTGGTTCAGTATTAAGGGAAGACTTTCGAGTTGATAGTGATATTGATGTTCTTTATAAGTTTGCTCCCAATCATGGCTGGGATTTGTTTGATATTGTTCAGATGAAAGAAGAATTAGAGGAGATATTCGGACGCAAAGTTGACTTGGTTAATCAAGAGGGACTGAAAAACCCCTATCGTCGTTACGAAATTTTAAAAACTCATCAGCTAATTTATCGTCATGAACAGTCGTGAGGCCGGATATCTTTGGGATATGGTCGAAGCTATTACTAATATCCAAGAATTTATTCAAGATATTTCTTTGGAAGAATATTCCAAGAGTCTTTTGTTACAAAGTGCTGTGGAAAGACAATTAGAAATTTTAGGAGAAGCAGCCCGTAGAATTCCTGAGACTTTTCAACAAAAACACACCAAAATTGATTGGAGGGGAATTATTGGCCTCAGAAATATTATTAGCCATCAGTACGATCAGGTTCAACCAGAAATTGTCTGGAATATTATTACAGTAAGACTTTCTCCTTTGCTAGAACAATTGCAGTCTCTATTGCCACCATTGCCCCAATGATAATAATTTAAAAAATTAAGTTAATGGCAGATTATGACTGCTATCCTTTCTGGGGAATCGATCAAATAGGTGAGATAGATTTCTCGGAATTACCCTTTAGCAGTGAACAGTAAACAATTATCACTTAGAATGAATTGTAAAGGTTACGAAGCAGTAGTTTTTTTTGATGACGAGGCGGGTATCTTTCACGGTGAGGTGGCCAACGTCCGAGATGTTATCACTTTTCAGGGAGAGAGTGTAGCGGAATTGCAGCAAGCTTTTGCTGATTCAGTGGAAGATTACCTAGCTTTTTGTGCCGAGCGCGGGGAAAAGCCAGAAAAACCTTTTTCTGATAGTTTTCTGTCACAGCCACACCCGAAATTACACCAACAAATTTAGCAATAAGTAGGCTGGTTTGAGGAACGAAACCCAACCCAATTATTTAAAAGTGTTGGGTTTCACTATCGTTCAACCCAACCTACGCTCTTTATTCTCTGAGATAAAATAAAGGTTGAATGATGCAATTCATCTGCCTAAAAACGTGCCATCACCTAAACTGCCTGATTCTGCTCAATCAGCCGTAGGTTAGGTTAGGTTGTAGGTTGGGCGTGGTGGCGTGGTGCGTGGTAGATGGGAAATTGATGGGTAGGGGCGAAGCATTCGGATAAAAAATCTAGGATTTCAGCGATAGGTTATGCCCAAATGCTTCACCCCTACAGTGATTTTCTGTAATTGAGGAATAACTGTTGCAAAAGGCGGTTCAAAATTCATTGTCTTAATTATGATTGAGGAAAAGGGAGAATAATATAGCGAATAACTGTTCCTAGTAAAGCTGTTCCCAAGATGCCGATTAACGTCCAAATCTGGGCTTTCTGAGAGCCTTTTAATTCTTTTGTATCTTCTTTTACTCCTTCAATATCTTTTTCTAAACTATCGACTTTTTCCTCTAATCTCGCCTGTACTATTTTAATATCCATAACATCTTTTTGCAGATTATCTAACTTCTGATTAATTGAACCTAAAATTTCTTTGAGGTCTTGTTCAATAGTAACTGACATCTGATGATTCTCCTAATAATGATAGTTATCAGTATTATTGTCTATCTTGTCTCAAGTGCTTGCCAAACATTGCGCCTCATTTTCCCCTGCTGCCTTCTCTAATTGTTGCCCTACCGCTACCATGATCTCCACTAATTTATGAGCCGATAATTTCTGATTTTCCTGTAAAATTCCGGGTTCATCACCTTAATCTAGCTGACAGATGACTTAACCCTAACAAGAATTTAAGCCAATCCTTTCTCAGCCAACCATTGAGGATTATATAAACGAGATTGATAACGGGACCCACCATCACAAAGAACAGTAACTATGGTGTGGCCCGGTCCCATTTGTTTAGCCAAAGCCACGGCAGCACCGACATTAATACCCACAGAACCCCCCATAAATAAACCATCTTTTTGTAATAGTTGATAAACAACTTTGATGGCAGTGGGATCATCAATTTGAATGGCATCATCTATGGGTGCGCCTTCCATATTAGCCGTAATACGACTATTACCAATCCCTTCAGTAATTGAACTACCTTCCAGGGTAATTGTCCCGGTTTTCACATAACTATATAAACCGCTACCCATCGGATCCGCCACCACACAACGCACCTGGGGATTTTGGTCTTTTAAAAACATCGCCACCCCCGCGTAGGTTCCCCCGGTTCCCGTGGCAGCCACCCAAGCATCAATTTTACCGTCGGTTTGTTCCCAGATTTCCCGGCCGGTGGTTTCGTAGTGAGCGCGACGATTAGCCAGATTATCGAATTGATTGGCCCAGATAGCATTTTCCATCTCACTGGCCAATCTCCCCGATAATTTAACGTAATTATTGGCATCTCGGTAGGGAACGGCGGGAACAGTACGCACTTCTGCACCCAATGTTCTCAATAGGTCGATTTTCTCTTGGGATTGGGTATCGGGAATGATAATCAGGCATTTATAACCTTTAGCATTGCAGATATGGGCCAAACCGATGCCAGTATTGCCGGCGGTTCCTTCGACAACGGTTCCCCCCGGTTGGAGAGTACCGGCTTTTTCCGCTTCTTGAATAATATATAAAGCGGCGCGATCCTTGACCGAACCACCGGGGTTAAGAAATTCGGCCTTACCGAGAATCTCGCAGCCGGTTTCCTCGCTAAAACTATTGAGACGAATTAGAGGAGTATTACCCACCGCATCGACGAAACCATTTTTAATATCCATAATCTGTTATTTTTCGTGCTGTTCCTAGGTTGAGACGATTTTTTGTACTAAGGGATGACGCACCACATCGGCCCGCGATAGGTAAGAAAAAGCGATCCCTTCTACTGATTTTAGGATTTTTTGAGCGGCAATTAACCCCGATTCCTGTGGTTGCGGTAAATCGGTTTGGGTGACATCTCCAGTTACTACCATGCGCGAACCGAATCCCAAGGAAGTTAAGATCATTAATGCGATCGCAATTTCTCCACTGGGGAATTGAATCGTTGGCCAATTTCTACCACTTTAGCAAAATTGTTGTCTTTGCTGAAAATATTGATTAAATTGGAAGTTTTTTAGCTGTGATTAGTTACCTAACCTAATATAGTGGTGGCATTCTGTAAGGAGTCCCACCGTGACTAACAATTCCATCGAGCCTTTGAATATTGGCAATACGATTAATACTGCCTTCCGTCTTTATCGTGATCGCTTCCCAACTTATGTATTCTTTGCTGTCCGCGCCTGTTTGTGGTCGCTTCTTCCCTTAATTTTGCAATTAATTCTCAGTCAATTACTTTATCAAACAATTACCCCCGAAGAAGGCAGCGATATCGGTTTACGTTTATTTCTTTTCCCAGTACAAATTTTCTCGGCCGCTAAGTATCTTTTCAATAGTGCGGTTATCTCACGATTAGCTTTTCAAGACATCATTTATCAGCCGGAAACTGCCGGACAAGCGGAAAAAAAAGTTAAGCCGAAAATGTGGCGCTTGTGGTGGATGCAGGTTTTGCTTGGTTTGTTGGGAGCGGCAATAATCTTGGCGATAACGCTGTCTCTGGCGCTAGTAAGTTTGATCCCCATCCTTGGTGTATTGCTTATTTTACTGGCTTCTTTCTGTCTTCCTGTTTTCTTCCTTTGGTTATCTGCTCGCATTTGCATTGCCGAATTGCCCTTAGTAATTGAAGATAATTTAGGCAGTTGGCAAGCAATCAAGAGAGGTTGGCATTTAACTAAAAACTCGGCTTGGAGAATTGTAGGAGTGATATTTATTGCCAGTTTATTAATTATTCCAGTTTATATTCTGTCATGGGCTTTGGCTTCAATTCCCTTTTGGGTCAATTTTTCCTCTTTTTATAGTAGTTTGGAATCGGTAGAGGACTGGCAAACGCTCGCGGAAAATCCTCTTTTTTTCCGACAAATGGCGATGTTTTCCTATGGTCTGACTACTATTTTCTTACTTCTGAATATTTTATTAGTTCCTTTTTGGCAATCTCTCAACAGTGTGATCTATAATCATGTTTTAGACCAGAAAAAAAATGATGGGGGAGAATACTAATAACTGAGCAGCTGTTGATGTAAGCTAAGACGCATTTAAACCGCTTATTCTTAAGATTAGTTGAACTTCCCCCAATCCCTTTACTATTGCCTCTTGTCTCGTCTCAACAAGCAATTTATCCTAAATCCGTTGAGTAACCCACAGAAAAAGGGTTTCTCGGAGAAACCCTTTTTCTACTCATGATAATTCTCTCAATCCTTTTATAGTACATATATAGTACATTTGCTCAAAAAAATCGAAAAAGGGTAAAAAGGGAAAAAAGAGAAAAAGGGTTACAAAGTCCTCCCAGCACCGCACACCACCCGAAAACCGAGGCTGTAGTAGCCGTCGTCGTTGCCGCGGCGGTAGTTGAAGAAGCGGAAAGCGGAACGGCAGTAACCAGGAATGTTGAACCAAGAACCGCCCCGCAGAGCTTTATATGCTTGATTTTGCTGTTTTTTGCTCTTTTTTATCTCCTCATAATTTTCGCGCCAATCATCTTGACACCACTCCCAGACATTTCCGTGCATATCATATAAACCAAAGTCGTTGGCGTAGAATTGCCCAACAGGGGTGGTTTTTTGGAGATTTTCATTATAGTTGGCTAAATCTGGGGTAAGAATTTCCCCAAAGTGATAGGGGGGGTAGGTTTCTCCTTTGTCGAGATTTAAGGGTTTGGTTTGCGCTCGACAAGCGTACTCCCACTCAGCTTCCGTTGGGAGCCTATATTTTCTTTTACTTAATTTAGAGAGCCTTTGGCAAAATTCTACGGCATCTAACCAACTTACCATTTCAACGGGGTTTGTGCTGCCTTTAAAATGCGATGGCTCTGGGTTTAAATCTTGCTCTACTTTTAAATCTTTTCTTTCGGCAATATATAACCATTGAGCTTGGGTAATGGGGTAGATACCCATCAAGAAGTTTTTCAGGGTGACGTTGTGTTGCGGCTTTTCACTTTTATTACTACTTTCTTGTTCTGAAGAACCCATTGTAAAGGTTCCCGATGGTATTTTGACTAATTCTATTTCTAGGTCATCGGTGAGTTTTTCTCTATAGATTAAAAGACGTTTTTGGGTCTTTTGGATGATTATTGTAGGCATAAGTAGGGTTGACTGAATAAATATAAAATATAGACGAGGTAAGGGTTTTAGTGTTCTGTATCGGCCCGCGTCCTGTAGGGGCGAAGCATTCGGGCATAACCTATCGGTGAAACCGTAGATTTTCTATCCGAATGCTTCGCCCGTACTTTTTCAGCAAGCCCTAAGTAAGTGATTATAATTAAATTAAAAATTGATTTTATACTCTATCCTTCACCAGCTAATTTTAACACAGAAGTACGAGTAGTGGCATCTAAGCGAAACTTCAGCAATTCTAGTTGATTAAGAATTGGCTCAATACGGTGTAGATAACCATTTTGTTTAGCCTTTAATAATATTCCCATTGTGCCAGTGAGTTTTATTCCTAATAAATTTGCATATCGTCTCGCCAAGCTATCATCAAGTAAAGCGAGAGAATCGGTAATTTCTATTGCTAAAGCTAATACTTCTTTTTCTCCTTTTCCTAAATCAGTGACAGGGAATCAGTCAAGTAAGTTAGTCTGATAGAGGTATTGAATCGGTGATGTATCGGCAATGACGTTAGGCATTAGCCAGATCCTCGATTAATTCTGCTTCCTTGAGTCGGAAGGTATCAACTCCATAGTCTGCAAGTTTAGAGAGAAAAACAACTCGCGGAATACCTGCTAAGTTGGCAGCACTGCCAGAGGAAAGTTTTCCCAATTCATAAAGTTTAATGGCAGCAAGAAGAGAGATTTCCTGTGCTAGTTGTTCTGGGGTGAGATGTAAAGCGAGAGCGGTTTCATCGGGTAGGGAAAGAGTGATTTGGTACATGATGAATACTAGGATTAATTGATTGTAGGGTTGATTGTAGGGTTGATAGGTTTGATTCTAGGTTTGATTGTAGGGTTGATTCTAGGTTTGATTGTAGGGTTGATTCTAGGTTTGATTGTAGGGTTGATTCTAGGTTTGATTGTAGGGTTGATTCTAGGTTTGATTGTAGGGTTGATTCATGAATCAACCCTACCTTGATAAGGGGAAAACCTAAAACCCGTCTTCAATTTAATTATAACCAGCTACTGATCAGCCAACCTCATATAGTACATTTGTTCAAAAAAATCGAAAAGGAGAAAAAGGGTAAAAAGGGAAAAAAGAGAAAAAGGGCTACAAAGTCCTCCCAGCACCGCACACCACCCGAAAACCGTAGTTGATGCAGACGTCGCGGCGGTTGTAGTAGTTGCGGTAAGCGGAACGGCAGTTATACGGATAGTTGTACCAAGAACCGCCCCGCAGAGCTTTATTTGCCTGATTTTGCTGTTTTTTGCTCTTTTCTTGCCGAGGACTACCATTCCTAGGTGCGCGTCGATAATTTTCCCAGAAGTCATCCTGACACCACTCCCAGACATTGCCGTGCATATCATACAAACCAAAACCATTGGGGGGAAATTGCCCCACGGGGGTGGTTTTCCCGCGACGTTCTCCTGCTGGTTCCTTAGCAAAGCGTTTCCTAGCATCGTAGTTAGCTAAATTTGAGGTGAGGGTTGCTCCGAAGTGGAAGGGGGTGGTGGTTCCAGCACGACAAGCATACTCCCATTCCGCCTCACTGGGTAGCCGATACTGTTTCTTGGTCATTTTAGAGAGCCTTTGGCAAAATTCTACGGCATCTAACCAAGATACATTTTCAACGGGGTTTGTGCTGTCTTTAAACTTCGATGGATTTGGGTTTAAATCTCGCTCTACTTTTAAATCTTCCCTTTGGGCAATATATAACCATTGAGCTTGGGTAATCGGAGCTTGACTTAGGTAAAACGGAGCGATTTTTACTAAATGTCTGGGGGATTCTCGTTGGAACCAATCCCTATTGTATTTTTCCACTAGCCGCGCTATTTCCTCCGCTTCGGTTCCCATCCAAAACTCCCCCGAAGGAATATAGAGCATTTTTAAGCTGGGGGGATTTTCTTCAAAGTAGAAGGCTCTCACGGGTTCTTTGGCGGTAATTTGTCCCCTCTCATCCACAAAGACGGTTTCAGACTTGAACAGGGTTAGGTTAAATTTCTGGGTGATGATTTCTTCTTCTGTGTTATCCAAGACTTCCCTAAACTGGACTGGCATTGTCTCGGCGGTTATTTCTTCGCTTGCCAAAATTTTAAGCTGCTCAGGGGTTAAACGAAGACGCTGATACAGTTCCCCATCTTCTACGCTGAAATCCTTAAGTCTATGCTTGAGCAGTTGAAACAATATTTCCTCTCCTCCCGTAAGCTCTTTTACCTTAGCTATGGTTACGGTTTTATATTTCCTCAGCCACTTTTCCTCAACCGGTGGGGGTGGAGGTGAGTCAACCATAGATTGCAGCTTTTGGCTAATTTCTTGGTACTTTGCTTCCCCTAGCTTTTGGAAAACCTTAGCAGACACCTTGGCAAAGGCGCGGACTAGATTAGCTGCTTCTTTGCCGAGGAGAACTTGGGGATTGGTAAGAATAAGACCAAAAAAGGTGGTGGTACTCAGGTTAAGTTTTTGGGCGATGTATTCCGAGAGGACAAAAATTACCTCTAAGGCGCGGCTATTCCCTAGTTCAGTGAGCAGAAGCTCTCTGTCCTCATCATCAAATTCAAAATCTAGGCTGTTGGGGGGAGTATGAAAGTTAAATTTACCTCCCTTGTCCCACTTCACTGGTTCCCCTCCTAGATAGACTTTAAGAAAACCGCTAAGGATGACTTCTGCTATGTTTAGGGGGTTAGAGGCGCTTAAAAGTTTGCTTTGAATAAGACGGATGATGGGAAGATTTACCGGGGCTGCGGCTAATTTTTTCAGTAATTCCCAAGCTAGAGGTGAGGCGGTACTAGCGAATAGTTCTAGAGCTTGCTTCCCAGACATCTCCGGAGAAATAGTTGCGGGTATTTCTCTGTTTTGGGGGGATTTTTCTAGTAGTACCCCCGCACAGGTGGCGTTGCTGTCACCACTGACAACAAGCGCCCAAGCTTTTAAAGATGAAGGGGTTAGGGAGATGGTGGGTAGGGGAAAGTAGGTTTTTTGGATTGTTTCTCTGAGAATATGTTGATTTTCCTCTTCCTTCTCAATTTGTAGCAGCAGGGGGATAGAGGTAAATCTCCAGTTTTGTGAAGGTTTCCGGGGGGTTTGGTTGACTAGGGAGACGAACCAACCTCGACTAAGGGCGGTTCTTTCCCACATTGCTTCCGGGAAGGGAGAAAGCAGGGTGACGATTTGGTGTTTTCCCCAGTCCTGAAGAGCTTGGTTATAGCGTCCTTGATACCAGTCTGGGGAAGTACAATCACTGTAGAAGAGGATAAGTCTTTCGCCGCGAGGATGGATGAGATCTTTTGGGTGAATTGAGCAAGTATCGTTAGAGTAGGTACGGATGGCTAAATTTTGCCTATCTTCGTCCCATCCTATGCGGTAGAGTTTGACATCCCGAAAGGCCCCGATTTGTTCTAGCCAATCGCGGATTTCCCCGGCCATTTCTTTCCAAAAGACCATGGAGGCCCATTCTTCAATCAGTAAAACTACCTCTAGGGAACGGACTTTTTGGGCTTGGTAAACGGGTATTAGGGCTAAACTGCCATCTTTCTTGCCGATGCTATACTCGGCCGATTTCTGTACGGTGCTGTTTAGGTTTATTTGTCTTTGGGTGGCTGAGTCTATCTTTTGGATGAGGGGACGCACTGCCCGCCCTAATTTTAGGGTTTCTCGCCAGAATTTGGCATCGGGGATGCTAATGGGTAGGGTATCTGCGCCTATCTTCTCAGGCTGTTTTTGTGCTTCTGTCTCGCGTATTAAGGGAACTTCATCGGATGGGGCTGCTGGCTCTTGGGTTTTGTTTTTACTCTCCTGGGGGGGGTTTTTAGCGGGAGGGGTTTCTTTCTTTTCTTCCCTAGGCTCTGGACGGGGTTGGGGTTTTCCTTCTTCTTCTTGGGTGAGAACATACCACCATAAACTATCAGCTATCTGGTAACTGTCTAGGTCCCATCCCCTGCCCTTGACAAAGGTGATAAATTTATCAATCAGTTCTGGTGTGGGAAGGGTTTGGGTCATGTATTGCCTGTGTCGGTGAGATAGGTAAATAGTAGGTTGGTAAGGGACTTTAATTCTGCACCTGTGGGTTTATCTTGGCCCATGCTCAAAAAGACGGCGTTTAAAAGCTGGTCTGTTGCTAGTTCCCCTTTTTCTCGTTTTTTAACATATTCTGCGATCGCTGCTTCTATTTTTTTACTTTCGGGACTGGCTTCTTTATAATCAAAATGGCTTTTTACTATGTCTTTTAGTTCCTCTGGGGTGGGGTCGGGAATTTCTAAGAGCAGACATCTACGTTTAAAGGGTAGGGGAAAATCCCTCTCGCCGTTGCTCGTCATAATCACTATGGGGAACTGTTGGCAGCTTACCTTACCTTGGGGGATGGATTCCCATTCACCGTCATGGGTTTGTACTGGTATTGGTTCGTTTTCGGTATCTTTCGCGAGTCGGGAAAGTTCGGTGATTTCAAATTTTCCCTCTTCAAAAAGGTTTAAGAGGTCGTTGGGTAAGTCGATGTCACTTTTATCTATCTCATCGATAAGCAGTACCCGGGGATAATTTCTCGGACAGAGGGCTGTCCCCAAGGGACCCAAGCGGATATACTGCCCTATGTCTTTTTTTTCTTCTAATTGGTAATCTTGCAAACGTGCGATCGCGTCGTAGTAGTATAATCCCTCTTGTAGGGTGGTGCGGGTATTAATTGGCCAGACTAATACTTCTTTTAAGTCTAATTCGTAGGCGATTGCGTAGGCTAGGGAGGTTTTCCCTGTACCCGGTTTCCCTGTGACTAAAATAGGCCGGCGTAGGTGAATGGCTGCGTTTACGGTTTCGATGGTTTTATCGTTAACTATGAGTTGTTTTCCCCGCTCCTCGGATTTGTTGGTGGCGAAGCTTCGCCAAGGTGGGATTTCTGGCCAAGTAATCTTATCCCTTGAGCGTTTTTGATGATTGCCTTGAAAGATTTTCCATGAACTCATAGTTAGTTAACCTAGGTGCTGAGATGTTAAGTAGTGGAAGGGGGGCATCCGATTAGGGTCTTCTAAAAAGCATAATAGATGATGTCCTAGATGTTCTGGTTCATCTTCTAAATTATCTGGTGATTGTCGCCTCACCTCTTGAACTTTTGTGGACAATTGATTAATTTGAATACCCTGTAAGAGTGTATTAATTTCTGTTCTGTGAATTGCTTCCTGAGCATGACAGCGCGACCCAACGGCTAAAGGTATGCCATATTTTAAGCTTCTTTTAAAGAATTGCTCTAAATCCTCTTGAGTTGAAGCGCAAAGATTGCTCCATAGAGTTGTTTCTTGGCACAAATAGGACTCGCTGTTAGTAACTGTTTGTGTATCTATAGAATTTGTTGTTAATCTCTCCCATCTACTTTTCCAATTTTTATAAACTGGTTGATTCCGATATCTATTCTCCAATCTCATAAGAGAGCGAACATTAACAAAATATACTCTCTTAAGTTGAGTTAGGCTATCAAAGCAATTGTATTCCCAAGATTCAAAGTTAGTATATAGTAGCTTACCATTGGTGAAAAATTCAATATTTAAGTTTGCACCTCCTCGCTCATGACAATCTTCAATAATTTTTGTTAAAATGTTCGTTATATCTTTTTGAGTATAAACATCTTTGCTAACGCTACTATCTACAGGAAGATGTATATAATTATTTTCTTGACTTTGAGATGTATTTAACTGTAGAAACCACGCAGCAAATTTATATTCAGGGGAAGTATTTACTTGACTTTTACTCTCCTCTATTTTGATACATAGATAGTTGTTAATATTTTCTCGATTGTCAGGTTCCGGATTAATTACTGGTATCTCTGCTATCCAAGCATTGTAATCTGTGTCAGTAATATTTAATAGTTTCTTTAACTCCTGTATTGTTTGTTCAATGTATGAGCGATTGTAGCTATTAATTCTGCTATCTTGAGTAAGTCTAAAAAGTATTCTTAATGAATCTTTATCATCTCGAAGATTTATGATTTTATCGATGATTTTTTCAAAATTAGCATTGTCATTATCTGGCAAGTACGACTTTATGATCAGATTCAGTTCTGATTGTTGTTGTCCAGACAAGTTATTTTTAAGCTCTGTAAATATATTAATTTTTGTCTTGCTTTTAACAAAACTATTTTCTACAGAGATACCCTTGTTATCGATAGCATTCCAATGCTCAATTAATGTAATAAAATTGGTCTTTTGAACTTTTATAGGCGTTTTCATAGCTTCTGTGAGAGCTTTAGAAATCAAGGGAAATAATTTTTTATTTGCTTCTTTCCTAAGATTTTCTGAATTTAAGTAATTTTTCTCTGCTATCTCATCATAAGTTAAACCTTGACGAAATCCATTTACTAAGATTTTTTGTATATCAGATAATCCCTTATTATCTACTTTTATAACTAACTGCATTACAATGCCCAAAAAATCTGATTCATTCAGATCACTTGGTTTTTTAGACTTAGATTTTCTATCTCCCATTTGTACTTGTGGTTCTCCTTTTAAGAATACAATTCACAAAATGCTACTTTTAGCTACTTAATGATACTTTGGCAAATTGACTACTAAATGCTACAAAAACTACCTCGACAATTAAAAGGTCTAGAAATAAGCTAAAAGTGTAGTCTAATTCAGAGCTTATGTACATCTCAAACTACCAGATTAAATCACTAACCCAGAGGCTAAAAAATCGCTTGGGGTATGTACCCAAAGAAGCTTGGGTAATTAATCTTGCCATCGAGATAGAAATCTCTCCAAAGCCGTTTTTTAGTGATGGGCAATTAGTTCAGCACTACCGAGAAATCGAAAAGCTGCACAGCTAATAAAACCGCCTGAATTTGGTTATTTAACCATTTTCAGGACAGTACAACTTATTTTCTACTGTCATGATACTGAAAAAACCCACCCCAACACAAGCATCGGCTTTAAGGGATAATCCACGCCTAGGGATGCTCCAACTCAGCGATAATCGTCTCGTACAAGCTTTCTTTGACTGGCTAACAGGCTACTACCTTACCCCCCCTCTCTGGAAAAGCACGCCCTCCTTAGAATTACTCTATGGCATAGTCCAGTATATAGGAGGATTAGCGATCGCTCTTAGCCACTGGCAATTAATACCCCTAGGATGGGTGTTATCCGTAGCTGGAGCGGCTCAATTGCAAGAAATAGCCCACTTTTGCGCCCATAATGCTTTTTTCCCTCAATATCCCACTTATAACCATCTTTTAGGTTGTTTACTCACCTTAATTACTGGGAAAAAGCCCTTTCCATTGTTCAAAAAAGATCACCTATTAATTCACCACCCGCCGAAAAACCTAGCTACCATGAATGACAAGGGGAATACCCCCTACCTAGTAGAAGAGTTAGGTTTTGAATTTTGCCAAGAAGAGGCCTTCTATTGGCAAAATTTGGGCAAGTTATTACTCTCTCCCAAGTTTTACGGAGAAACCTTCCTTGCTCGTCTGACTAATCTCCTTAAAGCCCCCATTAACTACCAAATAGCTACCCTGATTGTGCTTTTCTTGGCCTCTGTTTGTGCGGGTTTAACCCATTCTTGTTTAATCTGCTTACTCTGGGCAGTATTTACCCAACTCGGAACCTATGCAGCCGCACTCTTGCAACAGCTACCGGAGCATAATTGGGCCTATGAAGCCGATGAGAATGAGGGAGCTAAATCTCAGGTAATTGGTAAATCTTTTGCCCTATATTTGGGTGCTTATCCTCCGCACTCGGACCACTGGTTAGAGTGGTTAAAATGGTACATAGAATTAGTGGGAGCAGTCTTTATCCGGCTAATCATCCTTCCAGTTAGCCTAGGGGCGCACTGTGTTCACCATGCTACACCAAACGATCACAACTGGGCTAACCAACTATATACCCTAAGAGCTTTTCAGACTGGCTCGGTGAAAGGATGGCAGCGTTATCAATTCCTTGAGGTTTGGGGATACCGAAACGCTTTAAACTACGTCTTTGTCGGTTTTAGTTTAAGGGGAAAAAGCTAAATTAAACTCGGTGTGCAACTATATTTTTAGTCTTGATTTACAACAAGGCTTTCAGAAATCAGCAGAGATAAAGTATCCTCTGGAACCCTGATTCTGTCGTTTTTAGTTGCACATCGCGTTAAATTAACCTAATTCTATACTCTCTCGCAAGAGTACAAGAGCGACTATCTCAACAATCGGTTATTTTTCGTGCTGTTCGTAGGCTGAGACGATTTTTTGTACTAAGGGATGACGCACCACATCGGCCCGGGATAGGTAACAAAAAGCAATCCCTTCTACTGATTTGAGGATTTTTTGAGCGGCAATTAACCCCGATTCCTGTTGTTGCGGTAAATCGGTTTGGGTGACATCTCCGGTTACTACCATGCGCGAACCGAATCCCAAGCGAGTTAAGACCATTTTTAACTGTGCTGGGGTGGTATTTTGGGCCTCATCAACGATAACAAAAGCATTAGCTAGGGTTCGTCCCCGCATATAAGCTAAGGGTGCGATTTCGATTTTACCCCGTTCCATCAGGTCGGGAATTTTGGCCGCTTCGATAAATTCGTATAAAGCATCGTAGAGGGGACGCAAAAAAGGATCGACTTTTTGCTGTAAATCCCCCGGGAGAAAGCCTAATTTTTCCCCCGCTTCCACGGCCGGCCGGGTGAGGATAATCCGTTCTACTTTATCTTCTAATAAAGCTTGTACGGCTAAAACGGCGGCTAAAAAGGTTTTCCCCGTGCCAGCAGGTCCAATACAAAAGGTGATATCGTGACTTTGAATCGCTTGGATATATTGACGCTGACGGAAGGTTTTTGCCCGAATTAGCTCCCCGCGACGGGTACGAGCGAGAATATCCTGCTGTAGTTCTTTATACTCGCTAGAACGCCCCGTATCGAGGGCATGGATAGCGGTCATAATATCGGCTTCGGCGATTAACTTGGCCTCTTGCCATAAAATACTTAAGGAGCGCACAATCGCTGTGGCACGCTCCACCGGGGTCGGTTGCCCCGCAATCCGCAATTCCATGCCTCTGAGGACTAAATTCGCCCCAGTTTGCCTGGCTATCAATTTGAGGTTAGCTTCTTGATGACCCGCTAAAGCGATCGCACTTTCTGAACTGGGGAATTGAATCGTTTGCCAAGTTTCCGTCATGCTCGGGGCTAAATTATCCTTTGGCTAGTTCTACCACTTTAGCAAAAGCGACGGGATCGAGGACAGCTAATTGGGCCAACATTTTCCGATTGAGGAGGATATTAGCTTTCTTTAATTGTCCGGTCAGTTGGCTGTAACTGATGCCCTGTTGACGAGCAGCGGCATTAATGCGGGTAATCCAAAGACGACGAAAATCGCGTTTACGTTTGCGACGGTCTCTATAGGCATTCCGCAAGGCCTTCATTACCTGTTGGTTAGCGGTACGGAATAAGCGCGAGTGGGAACCGCGAAAACCTTTGGCTAATTTGAGAACTTTTTTGCGTCGCTTGCGGGCGACATTCCCCCGTTTTACTCTAGACATGATGATCCTTTAGACAATTTTTCTGGAAAATTTACAA
Organism: Microcystis flos-aquae FACHB-1344; assembly: GCF_014698375.1. Classification (NCBI taxonomy): domain Bacteria; kingdom Bacillati; phylum Cyanobacteriota; class Cyanophyceae; order Chroococcales; family Microcystaceae; genus Microcystis; species Microcystis flos-aquae. The sequence continues at coordinate 31,847 of NZ_JACJSW010000185.1, forward strand.
ATAGGGCAACATTAAGCGCACTTCCTTCTCGTCGCGCTCGTGTACCAGGGTAATCTGGGACAAACGACGGCGCTTGCGTTCGGCACTTTTATGATCGAGTAGATGATTTTTGAAGGCTTTGCGACGTTTGATTTTTTTGCCGCTTCCCGTGGCCTCGAATCGTTTGGCCGCCGCCTTTCGCGTTTTTAGCTTGGGCATAAACTCCCTTTTATTAAATCGACACAATCACTAATACTATCACAAATACAGGACTTTGGGCAAGGAGTGGCCAAAAGATTCCCCGGCTTATCCCCACTTTGGCAAGGTCTGTGGGTGGGAATTAAATCAATCGGGAATTTTCCCCTTCCTCTCGATCGAATCGCTAAGATCCGGATAAAGTCTTGCGTTAACACGCATCTGGAGAAGTTATGGCTAAAACCCTACTAGAACAATTACGCCAATTTACAGTGGTTGTTGCCGATACCGGCGATATCCAAGCGATCGAAGCTTTTACACCCCAGGATACCACCACTAACCCCTCCCTGATTACGGCCGCGGCCCAAATGCCCCCATATCGGCCGATTGTCGATCAAACCCTGCAAGCGGCCAGAAAAGAATTGGGAAAGCAGGCCACCCCGGAAGATGTGGCCAAATTAGCTTTTGATCGCCTAGCGATCGGTTTTGGTCTGCAAATCCTGCAAATCGTCCCCGGCCGCGTCTCCACCGAAGTAGATGCTCGTCTTTCCTACGATACCCAAGCTACCATCGACAAGGCCCGTTATCTCATTTCCCAGTATGAACAAGCGGGTATCTCTAGAGAAAGAGTCTTAATTAAAATTGCCTCGACTTGGGAAGGGATTAAAGCCGCAGAAGTCCTCGAAAAAGAGGGAATTCACTGTAATTTAACCCTATTATTCGGGTTCCATCAGGCGATCGCCTGTGCGGAAGCGGGAGTAACCTTAATTTCTCCCTTTGTCGGTCGGATTCTCGATTGGTATAAAAAAGAAACCGGTAAAGACTACGTTGGCGCTGAAGATCCCGGGGTCCAATCCGTTACCCAGATCTATAACTACTATAAAAAGTTTGGCTATAAAACCGAAGTTATGGGGGCAAGTTTCCGCAATATCGGCGAAATTTGCGAGTTAGCTGGTTGTGATCTTTTAACCATTTCTCCGAAACTGCTCGAACAATTGCAAGAGACAGAAGCCGATTTACCCCGTAAGCTCGATCCAGCACAGGCCGCAACCCTTGATATTGTCAAAATTGCCATGGATCAAGCGACTTTTGAGAAAATGCACGCCGAAGATGCCATGGCTTCCGAAAAACTAACGGAAGGTATTCAAGGTTTTACCAAAGCTTTAGAATTATTAGAACAATTGCTGATTCAACGTTTAACCCAGTTGGAAGGTCAGTCAACCCTAGAACACGCCGCCGAAGATATTTTCCGAGTCTATGATCATGATGGGGATGGTTTCATCACCCGGGAAGAATGGGCGGGAACCGATGCGGTATTTGATGCGATCGATATTAACCATGATGGCAGAATTTCTCCCGATGAGATCGCTGTCGGTTTGGGTGCGGCTTTTCGTTTAGTGGAAGCTTGACTCTCCCCCGCTAAACCGCTCGCGCGGTTTAGCGAGGGATTCTTGGTTCATAGGCTCTTGACTAGATCAAACAGGTTTAACTGAACGACCCCCAACCGACCGCCTCCGCAAGCGTTTTCTAACACGGTCAGTCCGACCGCATTTTTTCCTCGGTTCCCGATTACCTTTGCTGATGCCGTATCTCTTGGTTCGATGTTACCGCAAGAATTACATTGGTGAACTCTTTCCGATAACTCTTTTTTACCAGTAATTGCGCCACAATTCGGACACTCTTGCGAAGTTCCGTTTTTATCGACTTTAAGATAATATTTTCCCCGTTTCCAAGCGACAAACGGTAGTATCTCGTTAATAAAACTACCGATACCCGAATCTAGAGATTGTTTTCTAACGATCCCTCTAGACCAGGAAACGAAGTTAATATCTTCAACGAAGATATTATCGGCATATCACAAAGATAATGAGCTAGTTTAAAGTGCCAATCTCTACGGGTATTAGACACTTTTTCGTGTAATCTTGCTATCTTCTCCTGAAGTTTTAACCAATTGCTAGAGCCTTTATTTTTCCGTTTCAAGCGTCTTTGTAGCAATTTAAGCTTACTCTGTACTTTCAACAAAAATCGAGGGGCTTTGATTAAATCTCCCCGTGAAGTAGCGACAAAACTTTCAATTCCCGCGTCAATTCCTAAACAGGTCTTCCCAACTGTCATATCGGGAACTAATTCCGTAGATTGGAAGGAAACCGAAACGTAAAATCCCGACGCTTTTTGGATAATTCGAGCTTGTTTAGGCTCGAACCAGGGCGGGTACTTTCTGGATTTCCTAATCCGAATTTTTCCCAATTGTGGAAAATTTAAGTATTCGTCACCTAAGAAGTTTATTGTAGGGGGTCTAAGTGGGTTTTAGCCTAACTGCCCAATCAAACAACAATCTTAAGCTTTATCTCCTCAGTCCTCAACAGTGATACAATTGCCGTCATAGCTAGGGGTGTCTGAGGCAATCAGGCTGAGAAAGACCCTTAGAACCTGAGACTGGGTAATTCCAGCGTAGGGAAGCTGTTTACAGAGGAAATAAAATTATGAGACAAGAATGGGTTGCCCCCCGGCGCGGACAAGCAAATGTATCGCAAATGCACTACGCCCGTCAGGGGATAATTACCGAAGAGATGGCTTATGTGGCAAAACGGGAAAATCTCTCTCCCGAATTGATTCGCAGCGAAATCGCCCGAGGAAGACTGATTATTCCCGCTAATATCAATCACCTCAACCTCGAACCTATGGCGATCGGTATTGCTTCTAAGTGTAAAGTTAATGCTAATATCGGGGCTTCCCCTAACTCCTCGAATATTAACGAAGAACTGGAAAAATTACACCTAGCGGTCAAATACGGCGCAGATACGGTGATGGATCTCTCCACCGGTGGCGGTAATTTGGACGAAATTCGCACTGCGATTATCAATGCTTCTCCTGTCCCCATCGGTACTGTACCCATCTATCAAGCGGTGGAAAGCGTTCACGGCAATATTGAAAAACTCACCCCCGAAGATTTCCTCCATATTATCGAAAAACACGCCCAGCAAGGGGTAGATTACATGACGATTCACGCGGGAATCCTCATCGAACACCTGCCTTTAGTCAAAACCCGTCTGACCGGGATTGTCTCCAGGGGTGGTGGTATTATTGCTAAGTGGATGCTGCACCACCACAAGCAAAATCCTCTCTACACCCATTTCGATGAAATTATCGAGATTTTCCAGCGTTATGACGTTTCTTTTAGTCTCGGTGACTCCCTGCGTCCTGGTTGTACCCACGATGCTTCCGATGCGGCCCAATTAGCGGAATTGAAAACCCTCGGCCAACTGACGCGCCGCGCTTGGGAACACGATGTACAGGTGATGGTGGAAGGGCCTGGCCATGTTCCCATGGATCAAATTGAATTTAATGTGAAAAAACAAATGGAGGAGTGTAGCGAAGCACCTTTCTATGTTCTTGGTCCCCTTGTCACCGATATTGCTCCAGGGTACGATCATATCACTTCGGCGATCGGGGCGGCTCTGGCGGGTTGGTACGGGACGGCGATGTTATGTTATGTCACCCCGAAAGAACATCTCGGTTTACCCAACGCTGAAGATGTGCGAAATGGCTTAATTGCCTACAAAATAGCGGCTCATGCGGCAGATATCGCCCGTCATCGCCCTGGAGCGCGCGATCGTGACGATGAACTCTCCATTGCTCGTTATAATTTCGATTGGAATCGTCAATTTCAGTTATCCTTGGATCCCGATCGCGCTAAGGAATACCACGATGAGACTTTACCCGCAGATATCTATAAGACGGCGGAGTTTTGTTCGATGTGTGGACCGAAATTCTGTCCCATGCAAACTAAAGTCGATGCCGATGCGATTACGGAATTAGAGAAGTTTCTCGCTAGTCAGAATCAAGACAATTTAACCCCGGTTTAAAGGGGAGTTATGGGAAGGGCTGCTTGATTTCAGCCCTATTCCTAGGATAAAGGTCAAAATTCGGGGAATAGCCGCCGATTTTTTGACTAATTGACCCGTTTTTCTAGATATTGACCGATCATCAATTCTTGACCGGCGCGAGAGATAATAGTTTGTCGGGTGCGATATTGTTGACCGATGAGTTTAATTTCTTCTTCAAAGACAGAACCGGCGTATTCTGTTCTCAGACAGAGAGTAGAGGGGTTAGGAAAGGTATAAATGGCACTAACGGGTTTATCCGTCGCAAATCCCCGATCGCGATAGAGAATATTATCTAAAATACCGAATATAGTCGAACCGTTGGAGGGTTTTTTACTCTGGGGACGCAGATAATTACTTTGCCAAGTGACTTCCGTACCACCTAATAAAGCTGTATCTTCCAGATTATGTAAACGGGCAAGTTGAATTAATGGTTCGCTGCCTTGGGGTAAATATTTAATCTCGATGGCGCTGATAACTTCTTGGGGTTCCGTTTCTTGGGTGAGGGTGTAATAACGTCTCTGGGATTGCCAGCGTCCTTCTGTCTGCTTAAAAAAGGCTAAAGCCGAGGTTTCCAGCGATAATTGGGCGGTTTGAATTAATGTCATAGAAATAAAACCTTTCCTGTTTTTTGGGAGAGCAGATTTGTTATCCTTTGTCAAGAGATTGCCAGAGAATTGTTACACATCTTAATACAATTATAACCCTGCATGGAAATTAAGTGGTAGGGGTGTTGAGGGAGATAATTGGGAAAAAGTCGCACAGATACAGCATTTACAGGGAAAAAACGGGATAAAATTGCTAAAACCTGCGAGCTTATCCTAGTTACTTCCATTTACCCCTATCTATCGATTAATTCTGTCAAATTGGCTACAGAGAGGCCGAGGTTCTTCCCCCAACCCCTTTTTTACCTTTTAAGTACCTAAGCAAAATTAATTACACATCTAAGCCGTCAGCTTTTTGCTGTGATCAGTAAACAGTGAACTGAAAACTCAAATCCGATCCCTGATAGCTGTCTCCTGTCTCCTGACTCGGAGACTCCTGACTCCTGACCCCACCAACAAACTTTTTGCCGCAAACCCTACTTACTTTTCACCCGATCTGCCCGGTCTTGGTATTGTTAAAAATATAGAACCTCCGAACAAGGTCTCAACTCTGTGCAGTTAAAACAAGTCATCATTGCCCATAAGGCCAATCATCCCCAAAGTAAAGCATGGGCGGAAAAATGCGCTAAACAGTTAGAAGCCCGTCAGTGTAAAGTTTTAATGGGACCCAGTGGCTTTAAAGATAATCCCTATCCGGTATTTTTAGCCTCAGCATCGGGAAAAATCGACCTCGCCATCGTTTTGGGGGGAGATGGAACCATTTTAGCCGCTGCTCGCTATTTAGCTCAGGAAGACATTCCGATTTTAGCGGTGAATGTCGGCGGCCATCTGGGGTTTTTAACGGAACCTTTGGAGATTTTCCAAGATACGGAGACGGTCTGGGAGCGTTTACAATCCGATCACTATGCGGTACAACAACGGATGATGTTAAAGGCCAGAATCTATGAAGGGGATAAAAGAAATCCGCAGCCAGTGAGCGAGGCATTTTATGCCCTGAATGAGATGTGTGTGAAACCCGCTAGTATCGATAGGATGCCCACCTCGATCCTCGAAATCGAAGTGGACGGGGAAATAGTAGATCAGTACCAAGGCGACGGCCTATTAGTGGCCACTCCCACGGGATCCACCTGTTACACCGCTTCCGCTAATGGCCCGATTATACACCCCGGCATGGAAGCGATCGCTGTCACCCCGATTTGTCCCTTGAGTCTCTCCAGTCGGCCGATTGTCATTCCCCCGGCATCTCTGGTCAGTATTTGGCCCCTGGGAGACTACGAATTAAACACTAAACTCTGGATGGATGGTGCTTTAGCCACTTCCATTTGGCCTGGGCAATGGGTGGGAGTTACCAAAGCTGAAAAATTCGCCCAATTTATTATCCTGCGGGAAAGCTATTCTTTTTATCAGACTCTACAGGAAAAATTACAATGGGCCGGGGCGAGAATTCATTATGATGGCAATCGTCATAATTAGGAATGGCTCAAGAGCTTCTGGGAGTGGTGTCTGGGGGATGATTGAGTATATCTTCTAAAATTGGTCATTACCTCCGATTTTATCAGTCAATCCCAGCTTTTGCGGGTAGAACCCCCCAAACCCAGAAGCGCATTTACTGATTGTCGGTATTTCTGCAAGAGAGGGTCAAAAGTTGTCAAAATATTTGACAAAGTTGCCCCTTTGTGGTAAGAAATTGGGTTATTCTTGTCCCGTAAATTTTAAATTTCATCCCATCCAGTTAAGCCAGAAGACATAACATAACTGGTCACGGTTGCTTCAAAAAAGTTCGCTTTGGTGTGGCCTTCTTTTTTGGTATCGGAGAAGCGTTCCAGATGGTTATAGGGACTTTTGTTATACTTTTCTTCCCTGTATAAAGGCTCAAGTCCGATCGCTTTCAGCCGAATATTAGCGAGGTATTTAGTGTACTGTTCGGTACTGTATTCGGTAATACCTAAAATGTCGTTGCCAACAATGTGATTTGTCCAGCGACATTCGTGTTTAACGGCAGTATCGAACATCTCATAAATCTGTTCAACGGAATGGGAAAAAGTTGCCATGGCTTCGGGAATAAGTTTCTGATACAAACGGACGTGACTTAATTCGTCCCGGTTGATCATTTTGAAAACGTCAGCGCTACCAGACATTAGCTGTCGAGAAGCGAGATTATAGAAAAAGATAAAGCCGTTATAAAAATACAAACTCTCCAGTAAATAGTCGGCAAGAAGAGCGATAAAATAGCTTTCAGTAGTTTGTTTGTCGATGTATTGCTGGTAGAGACTAGCGATAAATTGACAGCGATCTTTGAGAACTTTATCGGTGCGCCAAAAGTCATAAACTTCACCTCTGCGATCCGAGGGAATAATCGTTTCAATTAAGTATTGATAACTTTGATTGTGCATGGCTTCTTGAGAAATTTGTTCCGCCATACAAAGACTAATTTCTGGCGCAGTGACGCTACCTTTGAGGTGGGGAATATTACAGGTTTGCACGGAATCAAGAAAAGTTAGATAGGACAAAATACCATCATAAGCATATCTTTCTTCGTCGGTAAGATGCCCGTATTCAGTCACGTCTTGAGTGATATCTAAGCGTTGCGGGATCCAGAAATTTTCCCGCATTTGTTGATATAAACCCACCGCCCAGGTGTAGCGGACATCGTTTAACTGCATCAGGTTGGTGGTGTTACCAAACCAGATCGAACGGTTTTCGATCGCATCATCTCCCTCTGGATTGAAGATCGGGGAAATGGGCATCGAATGGCAAGAATTAACTAAATGTAAGGACATGATTACTTGGATATTATGGCACTTTTAGGTTATAAGAGATTTTCGGTAAAAAGTCAAATGTTTTGATTTTGATTAGGAATAAATTCAAAATCTAGGGCTTCTGCCAAAGTCAATGGGCAATCCTTCGGGAATTTCTCTAGGTTTATCCCTGTTTCAATAGCGGCTTTTTGTCTGGCTTTATTATAGCATTTTTTTAAATTATCTTCTGTTAAAAAACTCTTAAGACTAGGGCTATTTTCTAAATCTTCTTCGATTCTCTCGCGATGCTCAAAAAGGGTTAATGCCGAGCTTCTGGTTTGTTTTTCTGGCTCTTGTAAGTATTTTAGTAAATGCCATAAAATCACAGTTAGATTGCTTTTTAATGCTTTCTGTTGCCTGATAGACATAGATTTTATTTCGTCAATTAAATTCTCTAAATCTAAATCATAAAATTGATGATTTTCTAGTAAAGATATGGTTTTCTCTAGCCAGAGATAGTAGTCTTTTTCGTATAAGTTCTTTTCCATAATTATCCCCATTATTTTGATATTTCAGGAAACCAATCCTCATTTAAAGCCTGTTCTATAGAGCAAATTGGAGCTAAACTGACCAAATTTTCAGCCATTCCAGATAATTCGAGCCAAGAAATACGAGCTTCTTGAAAAGAGTTATCAAAAATTTCAATGAGATAAGGCTGTAAACTGGGACTATCGGCAATAATTCTTTTTATGGCACGACGGAAATTCCTAATTTCATTTTTCCATCCTCTTTGATTATATTCTAATTCCGATTCCCAGTAAGCTAGTTTCAGCAAATGTTCTAATAACCGAGTTAAATAACTTTCTAAACTTCGTTTCTCACTTTTACCCATGCTACTAATTTCGTCAATTAAATTCTCTAAATCTAAATCAGAAAACCGATGATTTTCTAGTAAAGATATGGTTTTCTCTAGCCAGAGATAGTAGTCTTTTTCGTATAAGTTCTTTTCCATAATTATCCCCATTATTTTGATATTTCAGGAAACCAATCCTCATTTAAAGCCTGTTCTATAGTGCAAATTGGAGCTAAACTGACCAAATTTTCAGCCATTCCAGATAGATCCAGAAATAATTTACGAGCATTTTGATAACAGGGCGAGAAAATTTCCGATAGATAGGGCTTTAAACTGGGACTGTCTTCAATAATTTGTTGAATTCCTAGGCGAAAGTTACGAATTTCATTTTTCCATCCCCTTTGATTATATTCTAATTCCGACTGCCAGTAAACCAGTTTTAGCAAATGTTCTAATAACCGAGTTAAATAACTCTTTAAGCTTTGTCGTTGGCTTTTGCCCATGTCGCTAATCTCCTCGATGAGATTATCCAAATCTAAATCGGAAAATTGATGATTTTCTAGTAAAGATATGGTTTTCTCTATCCAGAGATAATAATCTTTTTCGTATAAATCACTCTTCATTGCTTAATCCTCTCCGAGAAACTCAGGAAACCAATTTTCATCTAAAATTTGGTCGATTGCTCCCATAGGTGTAGCACTTAAAAGTCTTTTATCGATGCCAGAACCTTCGACAAATAGATGGCAAGCATCCTCATAACATTGCTCAAGAATCTCGGTGAGGTAAGATGCTAAGTTTGTATTATAAGTTCCATCCTTTTTGTTGCTAATAATTCTTTTTATTTGAATGCGAAAATTTAAAATCTCCCGTCGCCACTTGTTTTTATTGTAATCGCGCTTAGATTGCCAATAAGTTAATTTAAGTAAATGTTCCAAGAGTTTAGTTAGTAAACTCTCTAACTTCTGACGTTCTCTTCTGGACATATCTTTGATTTCTTCAATTAAATTTTCTAAATCCAACTCAGAAAACTGGCGATTTTCTAGTAAAGATATGGTTTTCTCTAACCAAAGATAGTAATCCTGTTCGTATAAGTTCGTTTCCATAGTCCCTCACCTTAATTAACTATAATCCAACCAAATCATCAGTTATTATTATCCTCATATTCAGGAAACCAATCATCATCCAAAGCTTGGGCAAGAGTGAGAATTTTTTCCCTAGGCAAAGTATTGATTTTTACTCCCATTTTTCTAGCTAGGATACGAAGGGCTGACTGATAACATTTATCAAAACTATTCTCTAGATAGGACTTTAAACTTGGATTATCATCAAGAACTTCCCATAAATCAATTCTAAAAATAGTAATTTCTCCTTTCCAGTGATTAGCATTATATTGGCTTTCCGATTGCCAATAAGCGAGTTGCAGCAAATGTTGGATTATTCTAGTCAATAAACTTGTTAAGGTATGTTTTTCCTTGATACCCATACTTTTAATCTCCTCGATGAGATTATCTAAATCCAACTCAGAAAACTGATTATTTTCTAATAAATGAATAGTTTTCTCTATCCAGAGATAGTAATCCTGTTCGTATAAAGTCTTATCCATAGCTGTGATTAGGTGATCAATAAAACTCATTTTATCAGTCCTAATCTTTGATGTAAAAAAATTAAGGTGGGCATTGCCCACCGAAGTTAACCTTAATTAGCGCAACTAGAACAACTATCGTCAGACTCTCGAAAATTGTCCTTTTGTACGGTACGGATATAATAAATCGCTTTACACCCCAATTCCCAGGCCATGATTAGAGTATCAAAGATATCTTTAGCAGTGAGACAACGGTTGGGTTCTGCGGGGAAATAAACCCCTTCATTGAGGTTGAATAATAACTCCATAGAAATCCCCGTATCGATCCATTCTTGCATAGTAGCGATCGCTTTCACCACTTGCTGCTGTTCGAGATTTTTGTTCTCTGAATAAAACCAGAAAGCTTCTTCAATAAAAGGTGGTGCGATGGGAACGGTTCCCTTTGCCCATTTATCGTAGAAAAAGCGACTATAAACCGGCAAAACACTAGCGGTACATCCCTGTACCAAACTAGAGGAAGTATTAGGAGCAATGGCGGTAATATGGGAATTACGGATGCCAAATCGTTGAATATCTTCGGCTAATTGTTGCCATCTTTGCGGTTGCACCGCATTATTTAAAAACCATGCCACTGGTTTTGCTCCGATTAATTTACCTTGACTCCATTCACTACCCAAGAAAGCTTGATAAGCACCGCGTTCTTTGGCTAATTCCATCGAGGAATAGGTACACCAATAGCCAATTTCTTCAAATAAATTACTAATTTCTGACAGGTTATTGTAGGATAATTTCCGTTTAGCTAACCAGTCAGCCAATCCCATCGCCCCTACCCCAATAGTGCGATATTTATCGTTGTGGTTTTTAGCATTATCAAAGGGAGGATTAGTGATATCGATGGTATTGTCGAGAATCCTGACAGCGATTTGACAATTAGACTCGATTTCTTCCCTGTCGATATTGGCTAAATTAAGGCTAACTAAATTACAGCAATGGGCAGTTTTATCGGGGGTGACATTGCTAAAAGATTCGGTGCATTGTCCTGTTAGAATGCCGTTAAACATTCCCAGATGACGCTTGGGTTCTGTAAAACAGTAGGTGTCATCTCGACGACAGGTTAACTCTACCGATTCAATGCGGATAAACTGAGTGGCCGAACGTTGGGGTTCTTTTAAAGTCCATTGTAAGCGATGAGTTTTAAGTCCCAATTGACCAAGTTGAAATAGTCCGACAGAATTAATCAGTAAACGATATTTTGGTTGACAGAGATATTCTTGATAATTTCCCTTTCCATTTGGCATCAATTTATAGCCACCGTCATCCATAACAGTAACTTTGGAATCAACTCCTAAAGTCTGTAACATTAGGCGAATATCGAGCAAAAATTGCCGGTTAACAGCAGCAATCTGGAGAGACTCGTTAGAACCATTGCGGGCAACTGTTCCATCGGCATCAAGTAAACCAGCTAACCATTCTAAACGAGATTTAATTGTGTAACCATTGAGAGGAACTGTAAATTTACTGGGAATATCTAACGGGAGTTTACAGACGATCCGATCTTGTTTACTGTCATGATAGACCGCTAGGGTATCGGTTTCTTTTCTCCAAAAAGTACCTTTTTCAATAGAGCCATTTCCCTGATATTTGTTACGAATAGCCAATAAGGGAAGTAACTCTTTTTTAACTCCGTATAGGTCAACTTCAGGCATTCCATTGTTCCCGTAACTCCTATCTCCAGAAAAGAATCCTGCGGTGTAGGCGTAGGGAAAGTCAAGATCATTTTCTGACTGGATGAGAGGCAGCTGGTATTTAATTAATTTATCCCCTTGTTTGAGGTCTTTTGCCTCCACAATTTCCACGGTTCCCTTGTAGTTTTTCTGAACGTAAAACTTATGGTAGTAAGTACATTCCAAGGACTCTCCGTTAGAGAAATTGACCTTTAATAAAGGCTGGTTTTCTCCAGTCTTTTTAACTAATACTTCTGACCACTCCAATCCATTCCAGACATTAACATATTCCCCCACCAAATCAGCGATTGCTATTTGTCCTCGGTCAGTGAGAATTTTTGTTTCTCCCGCGACGCATAAATTTACACCGGGGATATAGCCATCGTGTTTATTAGGATTAGCGCGATTGATGGTATCTTTGAAGGCAATGTAGGGCATTCCTGTTTCTACTTGGGAACGCATGATACTTTTAAATAAGTCCCGGGCATTGATTTTTTTATAGAGGAGAATCTCTTGATCTAAATTAGCTTCTACTAAACGATAGGCCTCTTCAAATTCTTCCCCCCATAGTTCCGCTAATTCTATACCTAATTTATTGCGAACTTCGTAGGGATCTACTAATGTCCACTCGGCTTTATTTATCACCCGACGCATGAATTCATCGGTGATAACTAATTGGGGAAAAACATCATAAGCTTTACGTCTTTGATCACCGTTTTCTGTCTGCATTTCCAGAAATTCTGGCACATCTAAATGCCAGATGTCAACACCGATAGTTACTGCCCCGGCGCGTCTTCCCCCCTGATTTACTGCAATAGCTGTATCGTTGAGTAATTTAATCCAAGGAATAATCCCCCCGGAAGCATTAGCTTTCCCCATTACCCAGCTACCAGTGGCGCGAATTCTACTCACATTCACCCCGACACCGCCACCATTTTTTGAGATGCGGGCAGCATTAGTAATCTCGTCGAAAATGCTTTCTAAACTGTCGTCAATGGAGAGGATAAAACAACTGGTTAAGGAACCTTTGGGAGTGCGTAAATTGGCTAAAATTGGGGTGGCGAGAGAGATTTTTCTTTGAGCAATCGCTTGATAAAATTTCTTCGCCCAGGGGAGTCTATTAGCTGGTTCTTCCACAGTGGCAAGCAGCAAGGAACAGGTTAATAATGCCTCTTGGGGTAACTCATTTTTGAGTAAATAACGGCTAGTGATTAACAATGCCCCGGCGTAATCATAATCGATGTCCCAATCAGGATTAATCCAAGAACCAGCTTCTTTTAATTCTGCCTCGGAATAGATGAGAATCCTTTCGTCGTATAGCAACTTTTTAACTTGAGTTTTGACAGTTTTCTCGTAATTTCCGTACTGATAACCCCGGGCTACTAAGGTATCTTTCCAAAGACTCCAAATATGCAATCTTCCCGCCACATAGCGCCAATCCGGTTCCTCTGGACTACACATTTCTAGGGCGCAATTAATTAAATTATCCTGTATTTCCCTAGTGGTAATCCCATCCCGCAGGCGTGTGGTTAAACCCGCTTCTAAGGCGATTGAATTGACTTTTTTGCCCTCACAAGCCCACTCTACCACGTCGCGAATTTTGCCGATATTTAAGCTTGTGGTGGAACCATCGCGCCGAATCACTCTAATTCCATGGCTGCCCATATTAGCTAAAGGGGTAGAACGAAAGGGTATTACTTCGTTATTTTTGTGAATGGAGACGGCAGTAGTCAAGGGCTTCGATTGCATAATTAGGAAATTGCGGCGTTAAAAAATTTGACAAATTAATCTATTTGTACTAGAGTATTCTATCAGATTTTCTGGGAAAACACAACATCTAGCGTGTTAAATAATCCTATCACTCTATATATGGTATAGCCAGGATTATTTTGTTCCCTAAAAACAGTGTTTTGGATGACATTTTCTGGAAAAAATTCTTGATTTTTCCCAGAAAACAGTTCTTTTGTATGCTTGACAAAAAAACTATTCTTTGATAGCAAAAACAGATTGACAAAATACTTTTGATCCGATTCTGCTTGACTGCTGAGGAGGTTGTGGTCAGACTTTATTTGTTCTTAACTTTTCGATAATTTAAGACAAGAGTGGATTAAAAGTCAAATTTCCTCTGAGAACCTCTGAGAGAGTGAATTTTCTCTTTTCGCTATTTAGTGGCTTACCGCTAGAATAATAGGACAAAAACGCTATATATAGCGTCTAGCCAGTAGAGGACAAGGATGAAATATTTAGAAGAATGGCGTGATAGCGGGGTGGATGCGGAGTTAATCGATCTCAATGTCACCGGTTTAGCGGGGTTATCTCCCAGTGAATACCTACTCTACTCCCAAGAATTACCGCGACGCAATGATGGCAGAGTTAGGGATGATATTCTCAAGCGTTATGAACATATCAGTCAAGGCGGTTGGTGGTGTTCAGGAATTGACTTATTAACGGGTAATTATGACCTTTGGGGCTGTTTTAAGCCCGATTTTCCCCGTTTAAGCCTTGATAAGGCTAAACCGATTAAGTACGAACATCCCCCCCAAACCCCTACGGGAGTCTTTGCCTTGCGGGTTCCCCTGAAAATTTGGCAAAGGATAGCCCAGCATATCAGTATTAATATTTTAACTGAAGAAGTGGATAATAAGCAAGAGGATCTCGGTTTTTGGTCCTGGGTAATTAAACATCCAGAGATACCTATTTGTCTTACAGAAGGAGCGAAAAAAGCGGGGGCATTACTAACAGCAGGTTATGCGACAATTGCCTTACCTGGAATTCACAACGGTTATCGTACTCCCAAGGACGAATTAGGTAGAAGAATCGGCAAATCTCATCTAATTCCGCAGCTAGAAAAATTAGCTAATTCCGGACGAAAGATTTATCTAGTTTTTGATCAAGAAACTAAACCAAAGAACCAACAAGCGGTTAATTTAGCTTTACAGAGAATGGGTTATCTATTCAGTCAGGCTAACTGTCAGGTAAAGGTAGTTACTTGGGATGCTGCTGACGGTAAAGGGGTGGATGATTTACTAATCAATCGAGGAGAAGATTACTTCCAACAAGTCTATCAAAAAGCTACCTCTTGGGAAATTTGGAAGGCAGCGAGTTTAAATAGTTTAACTCTCCCACCTCATCTAGAGTTAAATAGCCGTTACTTGCCAGATATTGCTATCCCTACATCAGCGCAGTTAATGGCGATTAAATCGGCTAAAGGTACAGGAAAAACTGAGTTTTTAGCTAAGATAGTTAAACAGGCTATTGCCAATCAACAAAAAGTTTTAGTTATTGGTCATCGAGTCAAACTGGTAGAGGAGCTATGTCAACGCTTTGGTTTAAACTATATCAGCAAAATTAGGGATAATCCTGCGGCACAAATTTACGGTTATGGTTTATGTATTGACTCTCTCCATCCCCAATCACAAGCTAAATTTCAAGCGGAAGATTGGCAAGAAGCTATGATTATTATCGATGAGATCGAACAAGTCCTATGGCATGGGTTAAATGGGGATACTTGTAAAGCTAATCGAGTAGCAATTTTAAAGTCTTTAAAGTCTCTGCTACAAACTGTGGTCAGCAGTGGGGGAAAAGTCTTAGTTGCCGATGCTGATTTAAGTGATATTTCCCTAGAATATCTAACTTCTTTAGCGGCTATTAAACTAGAAACTTTCTTGATTAGTAACGAGTGGAAACCTAATTATCAGCAAGCTTGGCAAGTTTATAACTACTCTGATAATACTCCCCAACAGCTAGTTAAGGATTTAGTTAAACATATTAAAGAGGGAGGAAAACCTTTTGTTTGTCTATCAGCACAAAAATTAACCAGCAAATGGGGGACAATTACCCTAGAATCTTATCTAAGAAAGCAATTTCCTCAGAAGAAAATTCTGCGGATAGATTCAGAGTCATTGCCAGATTCTAGTCACGCTGCCTATCAAGCGATTGGCAATTTAAATCAGTTGTTGCTTAACTATGATATAGTTCTAGCTAGTCCTGCGATCGAAACGGGAATTAGTATTGATATTCAGCAACACTTTACCTCGGTTTGGTGTTTAGCACAGGGAATTCAAACTCCCACTTCTATCGCTCAATTTTTAGGGAGAATTAGAGAGAATATTCCTCGTTATATTTGGTCAGCAGTGTACGGATTTAATCAGGTGGGTAATGGTTCCACTTCTATCCCCAAACTTCTCACCTCTGGACACCGATTAACGGAGGTTAATATTCGCTTACTACACCAATCAGATTTAGAATCTCTTGAGGATTTAGATACAAATTTTCAAGCGGAATCTCTCCTCTGCTGGGCAAAAATGGCTGTGCGAGTAAATGCTTATATGCTTAATTATCGTCAGTCAATTCTAGGTATTTTACAAGCAGAAGGTCATAGAATTAAAGAACGGACTCAGGAAGAAGAACTAGAAATAAATAATCAGTTAACGGAAGCAATTGAAGAAATTAGGGAACATAATTATCGTTCTGAATGCGAGGCAATTGCCAGTGCTTCTGAGATCACGGAATCAGAATATCGTTGTCTTAAAAAACAGTTAATTAAGTCAGTGAAAGAAAGGAGAATTATCAGGAAATATGACCTATACAAACGCTATGGAATCCCCGTCACACCGCAATTAGTGATTAAAGATGATCAAGGATGGTATCAAGAACTACGCTTACATTACTTTTTGACAATTGGGCGACAATTTTTGTGCGATCGAGATGCTTTAATTGCCCGTAAACTGATAGAATCAGGTCACGGAAGTTTATTTATTCCCGATTTTAATAGTAGTCAATTAGGAGTGATTATCGGGACGTTAGAAGTGTTGGGAATTCCCGTATTATTAGCTAACCCTGAAAGAGAATTAACTAATCATGATGCCGATTTACAAAAAATGGCCGAAATCGCCATTAAAAACCGCAACGAGATTAAAACTATCACCAAGATTAACCTCTCTAATACTTCCCGTCCTCTGACGATTATTCGTAATTGTTTGAACTTGTTAGGTTATCAATTAACCAGCAAGGGCAGCCAGAGAATTGCTAAAAAATCTCTAAAAGTTTATCAGATTGTTGCCCCTCAGGATGGGAGAGAACAAGTGTTTCAACAATGGTTATTTAGAGATGAAAAATGTGCGGGAAGTTCTGAGATTTGGTATGAGGACTATCTCTTTTCTCTCCCCCAGAAACCATCTCTAGGCGAACCGGAAAATGCTTATATTCAATTAAGTCTAGAATTATAGTCTAGCTATGGGGAAAATTGTCTATTTAAGCGACTTTTTTGCCTAAAATGACCACATCAGCCAGAAAATTGTCTAGATCGGCAATTTGAGGTAAATAACCCCATCGTTGAAAGCCGAATTTTTCAAAGAGACGAATACTGGCTTGATTGTGGGCAAAGATAATACAGATAAGATTAGATATACCCAATTTGGGACAGCGATTCAGGGCATATTCTACTAATAATTTACCGATTCCACGACCTTGATAATCGGGGGCAATATATAAACTAACCTCTGCCGTTTTTTGGTAAGCGACACGACCATAAAACATCTGTAAACTCAGCCAACCCACCACCCGACCTTCGATCGCTATTACCCAGATGGGATACTGTTCAGGATTGTGCTTTTTAAACCATTCTCGCCGACTTTCCAGGGAAATAGGCTTTAAATCTGCGGTTGCCTTGCGAGTGGGAACAGCAGCATTATAAATCTCGATAATTGTTGGTAAATCTGTTTCTTTAGCCTCGCGAATAATCATAGAATATCAAGTAAAAAGTCAAAAGTAAAAAGTAAAAAGTAAAAAAATAATATTTCTTATTTTCTACCTACCTATCGGGTTGATTCTCAGGATGAAGTATAACCTAATTTTGCCTTGTCTCCTAACTTCAGAATTCTGCTAGATCTCTCAATCTTACTTTAAAATTGAGTTTGATAGCGGACGGTAAACTCATTCAAATTGTAATCGTAGGAAAAGCGGATAAAAGACTGGGAATTGACTCGATAGACGGTTTCCAAATTGGGAAGAATATTAAAATCCGTTGCCCTGATCGCATTACTAACCGCATTCTCCACATCATACACGACTCCTTGGGCTAAGAGGGGAATCGCCAACTGAACCACTCCAAATTGAATTAATTGTTCTGTATTTTTCCCCTGTAAACCATTAAAAACCGACAGCAATTGTTCCCCCAAAAGTCGAACGATTTCCCCTTGGCTGCGGGGGGGAGTGCTGGTTAATTTAACTAGGGGAGTATTAAGCAATCCCTCATCTTCACCTCTAGCAAAAGCCACTGCTTGTAAACAATTAGCAGCTTTTTGTAATTCTGTATCTGTATAGTTTTCCTCTAGGGGAAAAGGTGGACTATCGGGACGAATTTGGCACACTTCATTGATATTACGTCCTAAATTTGGTAGCAAGCGGTTTAATTCCCCTTCAACGCTGAGGGTGACATCGATCCTTTGAATGCGATTGAGGCTATCATCGGGAATTTCATTGCTAGGAAAATCCCCCCCCGGACGGGAGATAGCAAAATCGCGAGATTGAGAAAATTCGCTGAGAATTGTTCGCAGTTGAATATCAACAAAGGGATTAAAAAGTCCCAACCCGCGACTAGAATCGAAAACAATAACATTTTGATTGCGTCGGTTAAGAAGAAAACGAGTATCGATGTAACTAACCCGTCCTCGATCGAGATTAATCACTCCATTGGTTTGTAATTTCTCCAGTGGAGTGAGCGGACCGTTCAAGGTTAAAGCACCACTAAAATCAAATTGATACAAAGGTTCTTGTTCAATTGATAATCCTGCTAAAGACACTTGGAAATTATTTAAAACTGGAGTAATATTTGTCGTCTGAGGAATGTTGAGAGGCTGCAGCCAGCGACTCACTGGTTTATCCGTTTCTTGATTAATTTCTGCGGTGCGAGGAAGAAAAACTTTACCCCTAGAAAGACGCACATTCCCCCCGATAATTGGTTGCTGAATTGTTCCCGTTACCATGGCATTCCCAGCAATTAATCCCCGATAAAGACCATTAATTGCTATATCTCCCTCTTGAATATTAACTGTTAAGGGATTAGGATTATTTTTGATGGCTTGAAAGAAAGGTAAAACTCCCACCACAGAAATTTGTCTGTCAGCGATCGAGCCTTGTAATTCCTCTACTGTTAAGCTTTCAGGGGTTAAACCAATGCGGCCATTTACGGTTAAAATCTCTGGAAAAGCAACACTGCGGATAGCGGCATTATTGAGAGTAACTATACCATTTGCTTCTAAATCTTTGATTTTTAAACCCTCTTTTATATCTAATCTTCCCGTCGCTGAAAGAACTACCTCTCCCTCACCGTTAACCCATTCGATGGCGTTTTGACTGATAGCTTCAATTAATTTGATTGCATCGGTTCCCAATTTTGCTTGGATTTTTAATTGATCATTACCCGGTAAGGGAGGATAGGGAATGCTGGCATAGATTTGGATTGATTCGGAGGAGGTTGTCCGCAAATCAAAACGATACTGATTATAGGTAAATAAACCAATTATATCCTGATTAATATTTTGGGCATTAATTGCACCGTCAATAAAGGCAAAATTACCCTGAATACGAGGATTTAATAAGGTTCCTGCAATTTGTCCTTGAGTTTTTAGACTACCGGATACATCCAAGGGAAACTGCACAAAATTTCTCAAGAGATCCAGAGAAAGATTTTCCACGGCAAAAGTTCCCTCTACTTTGTTTAGGGAAAAATCACCCGCTAAAAATACGGAAGAATCTCGTGATTTTAATCTAATCGGTTCTATCCTGAGCAACTGACGATTTAAGTTAAGATTAATTGTTACTTCATCAATCGGAATTAATTGGGTATCGGTGGTGACAATTCCCAGAGGGTTAACAATATTTACCGTCGGTCTTTGGGGTCGCCATTCCCATCTATTGCCCTGAAATTTTACGCTGAGATCGGGATTTTTTAAAGTCCCAGTTAAGGCTATATTTGCTTGATAACGGCCGCGAAAATCTAGTTCAGAAGGTATCCCGACTACCCCTCTTTCCCTTGCTAATTGCTGGATTATTTCTTCAATTTTTGCCCGCAAATTTACCTGTTGTGCTAGGGAAGCTTCGGGATTACCTACTTCTAGGGGACTAAGTTGAATAGCTGGGTTATTCTCGGAGGAGAAAAGGGTGATTAAACTGGTTAAATCATAGATACTAGCAACTGATAATAAATCTTGAATATAACCTTTATCTACCCTGAGTTTAGCTTCTATTTCCTGGGTTTGCCAATTAAATAAACCTTGCAGATTATATTGACTCGCACCCACTTGTAAACTACCTTCTTGCAGTTGAACTATGGAATCCCGATAAACCAAATTTGCCGTTAATTTTTCCCCGATTAAGTTACCTAAACTAGGTCGGTTAATCTCTATTTGTCCCTGTCCCTGTAAGTTAAATAAATTGATGTCTAGATTAGCATTCACTTGTCCAGCAATAATCCCCGGAACATTGTAGGCTGCCGTGGGAGATATTTTCAGGATTTCTAGGGGAAAATCGGCAATCTGAACATTTAAATTTTCTCCGCTTCGTTTAGCTGTGGCTAGAAAAGGAGTTTTATTTCCAAAAGCTTGGCGAATATTTATCCCTAAGGGAAGATAGGGCAGCAGACAATTATTTTGTTGGCAAGGATCGAAAGTTAGGTCAATAATGTCCTGATTTCCACGCAAATTTAAACTAATATTTTGACCTATTCCTGCTTGCATACTTCCTCTTAAGATAGGTTCAAAGGGTCGATCATTAATGCTAAAGTTAGCTAAATTTATATCTCCTTTGATTTGTATATTTCCCACTTTTTGCCAAGCAGTTAAGAGATTTTTTCCCGTGATTTGTCCTTGAAATTCTCCGCTCCCTGTCAGTGTCGATTCTCTGGGTTTCAAACGAGGATCGATCGGTAAAAGCGATATAATCTGAGTTAGCGGTACAGTAGCAAGGTCGGTTTTTGCCTGTAGATTTAAGTTAACCTCAGCGATATCGGGTTGACTGATAAGATTAGCTAAAAGAATATTTCCTCGCACATCAAAGCTATTTTCTCCCCACTGTGCCGAAAGATTATTAACCTGAATCGGTGTTACTCCCTGCCAAATTTCTTTAATGTTTCCCGCTAAATTGGCCCTAAAATCTAATTTTGGAATCGAGATTGATTTTATTGCTGGTAATTGTCTTAGTACGGCAGCGGGATCGAGATTAGCGGCAATAATATCACTTTGCCAGAAATTATTATTCAGTTGTGCCTTAGCTTTAATTTCTCCTTTAGCTAGATTAATACGAGAGTTAAAAACTGCTTTGATACTGCTTAAGTTGAGTCGTTTTTCTTGCAGGGAATCGAAAATAGTTTGGGCATTTCCTGCTGCTTGAAACCTGGTTTGGGAAATATGCAACGGTATGGGAATATTAGTCTGAAAATTCTCTAAGCTACCGAGAATATTAAAAATACCGTTGTTTAACTGAATATCAGTATTAATCGGATTATTATCCACTAACAACCGAGTATTTACCCTAGCATTGACGGTGGACAAATTAGGGATTTTTCCCGCTAGTAAATTATTGATTGCACTGGTGAAATTGACTTGGGTTTTCCCTAGACTAACAGGAATATTTATATTGGGTAAAAACGGATTTAAGTTAATGCCAGCCGTATTAACCATACCGCTTAAAATACCTTTTTCCAGTTGGGCGGTAGTTTTTAGGGATTGATTATTGACAAATAACTGTATATCTCCCTCTCCGCGCCAAGTTTGTAAATCCGTTAAAGTACCGCTAATCAGAGAATTTATCCTGCCAGCAAAGCTGATTTTTGCCCTGCCTAAACTGACGGGAACTGTTAAATTTTCCCCTAGAGGATTAAGACTAATCCCACTGGTATTAACTGTTCCTGTCAGGAAACCTTGATTCAGTTTGGCTGTGGCAATTAAAGGATTATTATCTACTAATAACTGCATATTACCTTGACCTTGCCAACTGCTGAAAATATTATTTTTATTATTTATTAATTCCCCTAAATAACCTTGTAAATTAATTTGCGATCGCAGTAATTTAACCTGGGTTGGTAAGTTAGGCAATAGGGAATTAATCGGCAATCCCGCTAAGAAAGCGTTAGCCTGAAGATTTCCTTGCAATACTTGACTATTGACTAAAATTGTGCCTTGTTTACCGCTAATTCTTAAGTTAGCAACTCCGTTTAAAGTATTAATATTAAGTTGGTCAATTTTGCCACTAACTTGAATATTAGCTGTCTCTAAATTTAAGGGTTCTAAGGTTTCTAGGTAGGGGCAAATGCTATCTAAATATTGACAAACAAGAGGCACAAAAGGAGTCAATAAAAAGTTATTACCCGTGATTTTTCCCCGGACTAATTTGCTAGTAAAATCACCATTACCATTAACCTGTAGTTTGCCGCCATTTGTTTTAATGACCGTATCGGTTAAATTTATTTTGTTGCCCCCTAAAAATACTTTACCCTCCCCGGCAACATTGATTAATCCTGACTGATTAACCCTGGGTATTTGCCAATTAATTAATAATTGTGGCAGTCCTAAACTACCCCTAGCTTTAATATTAGCTTGCAGATCGTTTATATTAATTTTAGCGGGAATTGTTGCCAGTTGAGATAAAATTTTTCTCGTGGGAAAATTGGCTTGTAAATTCAAATCAATCGGCATTTTTGTCCCGTCAAGAGGTTGATTTTTTTGCAGGGATTGCAGAATATTTAACTGCAATTTTCCTTCTCCTTTAATTTCTCCACCTGCGACGGGTTTAATTTGAATTTTATCTAAATTAAGACGATTGAGATTTGTTTGAAAATTACTGGTTATTGATTGAATAGGAATTTGCTCAAAAATAATCGGTTTGCTGTTGCTAACGGTTCCTTTAATTAGAGGTTGATCTAGTTTTCCCGTCACTTGAAAAGTAGAGCGTGCTTCTCCCCGTAAATCTAGAGGTGATTGCAGATAAATAATTCTTAAAAGTTGTTGTAAATCCACCGATTCTAGAGCGGCATTGAGATGATAACCAGTTTGCCAATTTACTTCTCCTCTCACCTCAGTTTTAATCTTGCCAATACTTGCGTTCGCCTGTTCAACTAATACTTTATCTCCCTGTAAATTTAACTTAGTTGTTAGCTTAATTGGATAGGGGAAAGGGTGGAATTTTCCCGCTACTTCCGTCACCTGAAAATTGCCATTACCTTGACTTTGATTTAGCTTTGCCCAACTGGGAATATTGAGAGCAATATTAGCATTTACTTGTCCTTGATTTAATTGAAAATTGCGATTAGGAATTAAAGTTAATAGTTCACTTAAGTTTAAACGGTCGATCTGAAGATTAGTTAGGCTTTCACCCGTTTTTAACGCCGTTTCTCCTTGAATTTTTACTTGACTTTTGAGGATTTCTGCGCTAAAATCGTAGGTGAGAGGCTGCCTTTGATTATCAATAAATCTTCCTTGACCATCAGCCTTAATTTCTATCGGTTTTTTCAGGGCATAGGGTTGGATATTAATAGCTGCCTTCTCCACCTGAAAACCCAGATTTAACCTAATGGGTGCCTCCCGATCAAAGTTACTAGCTATGTTTTCTAAATTATCGAGCCATTGACCATTTTTATCCTGATCGAGATAAATACTGGGATTAATTAACTTGACATCAACCGGCAGCGGCAGACCTAAAAGTAAGGGCAGCGGATTTAATCCCAATTCGATCGCATCAATAGATAAACTATCAGCAGAATTGGCCGTAGCTGGAATTTGCGATTTACCGATACGAATGCGATTAAAATAAAAACCTTCTATCTTACCTACCCTGACGGGTCTGTGCAGCATTTCACTGAAGATATTATCTAAAATTGGGGTGAGACGTTCATAAACTAAATAACGAGTCGTAAAATAGCCAAGGGAGGTAATTCCTAGGAGAGTAATTCCCCCGACAATTAAAGTAGAAGGCCGGCGTAAAAATCGACCGATACTCAGAAAAAGATTAGGACGAGGAGAAGGATCGCCAGGGGAGTTACTCATAATTGTTTACCTCACACACACCAAAGAAAGGGCAATGGCTCACCAGAGCTAATGAACTATGATAATTCACCGCAGCACTGATAGCCCTCAATCGATTAATTGCCATTTTTTAGGCAATTATTGGGCTTAAATCCTGTGAGGAAGTCAAGGGCTGCGGCCAATTAAAAGCCTCTCTCCCCATCTTAGCCTAAGACTCGAATGGCTGGCTAAAATTTTCAACAATTCGCCAAAATCTCCCCAGTTTCAACAGCTAACCGAATTAATATTGATCAACCCACCAGTTCCATCAGAATATTGCCAGGATAAATAGGTTCGGAAATTGAAGATTGAGAGAAAACTTGTGCGGACAGACAACAATCCGGCGCAGTCTGGAACAACGACCAAAAGCATTCAGTCATAGAATATTGGGATTAGCACGTCTATTTTTACTGCAAAAATCGTCTGATAGATTAAAGATTATGAAAGCCAGATTATCGATCGCCCTAACCGCCCTAATGACCTTGGGCATAACTGCCACACCAGCGGCCAACTTTGACGAACAGGACATCGAGCAGACCCAGGTAGTAGCGATCGCTCGTCCCTACGGAGGTAATAAATTTGACCTGCTAGTCTTGGAACAAATCCAGGGAAAACAGAAGTGTTGGAGCGAAAGCGGCTCAAATCCCGTCATGATCGACCCTCTACTCCTCAACTTTGACTTTACCGGCATTTGTCGCCGCGCCACCGATAGTAATGGTTATTCTATCCGTCTGGATGGCCGGGATTTTGGGCTAGATTACATCCTGCGTATTGTGGAACGCAATGGCGAATTATACTTAGTGGGAACTCCCCGGGATGCCCGCAGACCGGAATTAGTGGTGGGAAGAACCCGAGGAATGCAAACAGGATTTATGAAAATTATCCTCGAACCGGGTTGGAGATTTAGCCGTCGTACTTTCCAAGGCAAAAGTTTAGGCCACTTCTACTTTAGCGGCAAAGAAGCGGAAGTTCTCGCAGCCACCGGCAGACCTCCCCTCAGCGAAACCACTCCTCCCCCCAGTTCTGGGTCTAGTTTTCAGGATATTAGCGGCGATATCTATAAAACTGAGATTGAAAAAGCGATCGCGCTTGGGGTAGTGGCCGGTTTTAAAGAAGATAACACCTTCCGCCCCGAAAATCCCGTCACCAGGGAACAATTCGTCTCGATGATTATTGAAGGGATGGGAACTGTCACCAAAATTAACCTAGAAGAGATTCCCCCCGGCAGCGGCAGTTTTAACGACGT
This sequence comes from Microcystis flos-aquae FACHB-1344, assembly GCF_014698375.1. Classification (NCBI taxonomy): domain Bacteria; kingdom Bacillati; phylum Cyanobacteriota; class Cyanophyceae; order Chroococcales; family Microcystaceae; genus Microcystis; species Microcystis flos-aquae. Next base: position 56,712 of record NZ_JACJSW010000185.1, read on the forward strand.
AGAAGCGACGCGCTGGAGTGCCAAAAAAATCCAATGGGCCCGGGCCAATGGTATTGTTGCCGGCAAAGCTAACGGCGAATTCCGTCCCACCGACCCTATCACCCGGGCCGAATTGATGGCGATTCTCAAACAGTCCGCCACCTACCTGAAAACTCAGCAAAAACAAGCCCCCGATTTAGCCCAAACTAAAACCCCCGTCAATTTTTCCGATACTTCCGGCCATTGGGCCGCCAGTTTAATTACCCAGATGTCAGGATTTTGCGGTGTGGCCTCTCCCTTGAACGAACGGGGTAGTTCTTTTGTACCAAATGATCCCGCCCGTCGTAACTACGCAGCAGCCGCCATCGTCCGTACCCTCGATTGTGTTAAAACCGCCAAAAAATAACGGCCTCTCCTCCATCAGGGTTTGCGGCAAAAAGTTTTTCCTAGGGGTAGGATGTGGGGTGTGGGGTTTTATCCATTTTTAGGAAGTCAATTACCTAATTTTCAGGGAAAAAGTCCCCCCATTTTCCCCCCGCTCACTCCCATGCCCGGCACTGTTTGATCTCAAAAAGGCCTAAAGATATTATCCAATTACCGATGATTGATGACTGATTACTGATCACTGATTACTGATTACTGATTACTGATTACTGATGACTGATTGTGGTTGTTAATTTTTACCTTAAATGTCGGTTTGAAGGAACCCTCGGTTTCACTGACGAGATGAAAAACCGACCAGCATAAAACAGCGAAGCACAACTAATATTCAGGGGAATCCTGATTCTCGACATATTTCTTAAGTTGGTCTATTGTGACACCGCCACAACTAGCCACAAAATATGCCCCTGTCCACAAAATTCTCTTATCTTGACCATATATCTCTTTCAAGTGGTCTGAAAAGTTATCCCACATCAGCTGGCAAGAAGTTGATTTTAAGTTAGCGATTAGACTACTTAACAGCTTATGGGGTGGGTAAGTCAGAAGGATATGGATATGGTCTGATTCTCCGTTAATCTCTATTATCTTCGCCTCCCATTTCTCAGCTATGTTTTGAAAAACTATTCTCAAAAACTCTAGATGCTCCTTCTCAAAAACCTTTCTACGATAATTAGTTTTCTCTTGACACTTTTTACAATGGATTACTATACTCATAATATAACACATTGAGAGGTCGAATCGATGCGAGTCATAGAGTTTAATTTAAAAGTCAATCCTTCCCAAAAGATAGCCATTCAAGAGGCGATCAGGGTGGGACAGTTTATTCGGAACAAATGTCTAAGATTTTGGATGGACTCTACCAAAGAAGATCCGGTTAACTATTGTACTTTGTGTAGGCTAACTACCGAATTATCTAATAGTCCTGAATTTCCTTTTGTCGGTAAACTCAACTCTATGGCTCCTCAAGCAAGTGCCGAAAGAGCTTGGTTTTCTATATCCCGTTTCTACGACAATTGTCAAAGGGGTTTGGCAAAAAAAGGCTATCCCAAATTCAAAAAGTTTTCAAGGTCTGTCGAGTACAAAACTTCTGGTTGGAAACTAACAGAAGACAAAAAGTTTATCCACATCACGGATAAAACAGGGATAGGAAAATTAAAGTT
>NZ_JACJSW010000186.1:0-17513 GCF_014698375.1 Microcystis flos-aquae FACHB-1344
TAAGGTTGGTCAGGGTTGACCTATTAGATTCAGTCAGGGGACTGAAGACCTTACTAGGCGGTTATTTCAGGTATTTCAACCTTATTTCATGCCTAAACGTTTCGCACAAATCCGTTGAGTATAGGCTACATATCAGGACAGGCACTCATGCACTCATGCACTCATGCAAAAGTGGGAATAAATAATCAGTTTTTAATAACCGGATTTAGTATAATACTGGTATAAACAAAGGGAGAGGGGAGAGCAGAGCTTTTGTACTAAAATTTTCAAGATGCGGTTTCAATGCAGTCTAGCTTATATAAGCATTTTTTATCAATAAACCATTAATACTTGAGAAGATTTCAATTTACATTTCGCAATATTTACTTTTTCTTAAGAATTAATTGAGAATCATTTTTATTTATTCACGAGATGGCAATACTTACAGCGATTATGGTATAATTTTACTCTATGCAAGGATGGGTTTTTCTGTGCTTTTTGTGTTTTTAGCTGTTGAGCCATCCTGGAAACCCTCTCTAAATCTCCACTGCCTACTTAAAGACTATTAGTAACCTTCTGTCTTTCTCCCCTTTTTACCCCAGAGTGTTGATCAAAATGTTTGTGTACTTTTGTTAAAAAGAAAAAGTTTTTTTGACAAAAAGAACAACTTGTGCTATGGGATAAATATCTAACTTGGCAAAAATTCCCCGGACGAGAAGCTGATCGAGCGTTATAATCGAGCCATTACCCTGCGCTCCCGGTCGGGAAGATAAATCTATTATGACCGCTCTCTACGAGGAAGATTTTGTTCTCTGGACGGAAAAAACCGCCGAACTGTTAAAGCGAAAAGAGTTCGACCTGGTGGACTGGGAAAACCTGATCGAGGAAGTGGAGTGCATGGGAAAAAGTGACAGACGGGCTGTAGAGAGTTTGTTAACTCAATTATTAATCCATCTCCTGAAACTATCCTATTGGGAATCGGAAAAAGAACGGAATGCCCGTCATTGGCTCGAAGAAATCGCCAATTTTAGGGTTCAATTGGAAAGAAAGGTAGATAGTCCGACTCTCGCCAATCACCTGCGGGATACTTTCGAGACAGCCTACTCCGATGCCAGAAAAACCCTGATCAGAGCTAGAATCGTCGATAAAAATGCGATTCCCCTAGAGTCTATATTCACTCTTGAACAGGTATTAGACGGGGATTGGTTCCCCATGCATATCGAACCTTTTCTGGAAACCCGTCCATAAAAAATTTTTCGCTATTTTATCCCAAGTAAACTAACTTTATTTACCATAGAAATAGAGAGTTTTCCTAGTAATTAGCATCCTTGGGATAACTACCTGAGATCGATCGAAATGGGATTTAATAAAAACAAGGCCGCATGACTAGCCATTGCTTCTGATAAATAAATCTTTTTATATTTAATAATCCCCGTTTCCAGAAAAGAATCCCTTAACATGGCTTTTGTCCCACTATTAAAATCCGCTTCGTAAAAAACTTCTTTAATTCCCGAAGAAATAATTAGTTTTAAGCAGGAAATACAGGGTTCTAAAGTAACGTAAATACTAGCACCTTGGGTAGAAATACCGTGTTTGGCCGCTTGAGCGATCGCATTAGCTTCGGCATGAATTGCCCGAGAGGGAATTTCTCCGGATTCTCGACAGGTTCCCAAACCGGGATAACAAAAACCCTGGGCAGTACAATGAACCGTTCCTGATGGGGAACCATTGTACCCCGTGGCTAAAACCTGCCGATCTTTGACAATTACCGCACCGACGGGAAAAGCTAAACAGGTGGATCTGGTGGCGGCTAATTTAGCGATCATTAAAAAATATTCGTCCCAAGTCGGTCTTTTTTCTTCAGAGTTGATCACGGTTTCATACCAAGCTAGAAAAAGCGAAAAAGAGGGGGTCATCTCTGATAGCTTACCACTAGATAACCTCTAAAAATTAAGAACGGGATCAGGTTAATAATTCCTGTTGAATGCGACGGAGATTTTCGATTCTTGCCTCGGTGGATGGGTGAGTAGCGAATAAATTAGCCAGAAACTGCCCGGAAAAAGGACTGCTAATTAACAGAGGTTCAAAGGCAGGATTGGCATTTAAGGGCATTTGACGACCGATCGATTCTAAACGGGTTAAAGCCCGGGCTAAAGCTTCGGGATTCTCGGTCAAGCGAGCGGAACCAGCATCGGCCTCGAATTCTCTGGTACGAGAGATAGCCATCTGAATCACAGTGGCGGCAAGGGGGGCGAGAAAGATGGTAAGTAGCAAACCGATGGGATTGCCCCCTTGACGATGGCGAGAATTGCCAGCAAACAGGAAACCATAACTCAGCATTCTGGCGAGGTAGGAAATCGCCCCGGCAACGGTGGCCGCAACAGCTTGGGTTAAGGTATCCCGGTTACGCACATGAGTTAATTCGTGGGCGATAACTGCTTCTAATTCGTCGGCGGGCAGCAGGTTTAAAATGCCCTCGGTAACGGCGACGGCGGCGTGTTCGGGATCTCTGCCGGTGGCGAAAGCATTAGCGGCGGGGGTGGGGACGATATAGAGTTGCGGCGTGGGAATATTGGCTTGACGAGAGAGATTTTCCACCATTTGGTAGAGTTCGGGGGCTTGTTGGCGGCTGACTGGTTGGGCTTGGTAAGCGGCCAGAGCAATGCGATCGGAGAAGTACCAAGAACCGATATTAGTAATGGCGGCGATTACTAAACCAATTAAAGCACCGCCCTGACCACTGATCGCGTAGCCAATAGCGACAAGTAAACCGGCTAGTAAACCCAATAAAGCAACAGTTTTAAGCTGATTCATCTTTATTTATCTTAGGAAGTGGGAGGTATTACACTGATAACTGATAACTGATAACTGATAACTGATAACTGATAACTGATAACTGATAACTGATTGAGTCCTAGCATAAAAACTGAAAAAAACTCGAAAAATTAATAATAATTTAAATAATTTGAGTGCTTGAGAATAATCAGATTTTTGCTGATAGCTAAACCCTGACGGCTGGCAAAATAACAGAAATTCTTAAGAAGCTAAAGGGTTTAAATCCCCAGAGAGAGCATTGTAGAATGAAGCGGTTAGTTATCTACTAGAAGATAGGACTTTTCCGTCCCAGCGAGACAATTCTATTCAAATCTTTAACCCAAATTGCCAAGGAGACTGAGTTTTAATGTCTGTTGATTTTCTGGGAGTTGGTTTGTTTCACCCTCTCCTTACCCCTTATCTCGCCCTCCATATTCCTGACGGCTTGTTGAGTCCATCGGTGAGTCTATTTACTTGGATAATTGCCGTCGTCCTGATTGGCTTTTCTCTCAAAAAAGTGCGCGGTCACTACGCTGAACGGGCTGTACCTTTGATGGGAGTTTGTGCCGCCTTTATTTTTGCCGCCCAGATGATTAATTTTCCCATTCCGGGGGGAACCTCCGGACATTTATTAGGGGGGACTCTTGCGGGGGTTTTACTCGGTCCCTGGGCGGGTTCTTTGGTGATGGCGGTGGTTTTTATCGTTCAAGCTTTATTTTTTCAAGATGGCGGTTTAACGGTTTTAGGGGCGAATATCGTCAATATGGGTTTGATCGGGACGTTTGGCGGTTATTATCTCTATCTAGGGATTAGGAAAGCCCTCGGTTTTCATAGTTGGCGCAGTATGGCGATCGCTGTTGCCCTGGCCGCTTGGACAAGTGTGGTGGTGGCGGCGTTAGCTTGCGCCCTGCAATTGGCTTTATCTGGCACTGTACCGCCTTTAGTCGCCCTTTTTGCCATGTTATCTTGGCATATCCTCATCGGCATCGGGGAAGCGGTGATTACCGTTTTCGCTGTCGGTTATATCTGGCGAACTCGTCCCGATCTTCTCTACGATCCGCCCCATTCCGTTAATACCTCTGTTCCCCCTTCCTACGCTTCTCGTCAATAAAGCAATTAATTCGATGAATATTCGCAGAAATAGCCAATTTTTTCTGATTGGCCTAGTATGTTCCCTAATTATCGCCGTTTTTCTTTCTCCCTTTGCCAGTCCCGATCCCGACGGACTCGATCGAGTGGCGGAAGACTTGCAATTTAGCAAAAAAGAAGACCCTAACGCCCTAGGTAGTCAATTACCTTTCGCCCGAATTTTTGATGGTTATGCCCTCAAAGGTGTTCCCGAAGGTGTCGCCACTCCCCTCGCCGGTTTTCTGGGAACTCTTGCCACTTTCGGCATCGCTTGGGGTATCGGTAAATTAGTGATTGCAAAATCCCAAAATCAGGAGTAAGGAGATAGGAGTCGAGGAGTCAGGAGTGGGGACGTGGGGACGTGGGGCATTTAGCTGAAATTTCCCTAAACCCCTAAATCCCTAAACCCCTAAACCCCTAAATCCCTAAATCCCCTTTCTAACTGATAAATGATAACTGATAAATGATAACTGATCACTGAATAAATGCTACACATTGCCACTTTTTCTTGCGAAAATGAGCGCCCAAATTTCGGTTTTTGGCAGAAACTCGCGCCCCATACCCGGGTTTTAGTGACTCTTTTGTTAGTTTTTGCCACAGCCTTAACGCCGAATGGTAGCTGGGAAACTTGGGGGATTTACGGATTAGGATTAATTATTTTAATTCTGATCAGTCGGGTGGCTATTCCCGTACTTTTACAAAGAGTAGCGATCGAATTTGTCTTTATCGGTGTGGTTTTATTGGGAACTCTTTTTCGCGATGGCGGGGAAATTCTTTGGTCTTGGGGATTTTTGCGGGTAACTAGCGAGGGATTGCTGGTGTTAGGCAGTGTGGCCCTAAAAGCTTTTCTCTGTCTTTGTACGGTCAATATTCTGGTTTTAACGACAGCAATTCCCGACCTGTTGCAAGCATTAGTTACCCTGAAAACTCCCCCTTTATTGGTGGCAATTTTGGCTTCTATGTACCGTTATCTAGCTGTTTTGATCGCTGAATTTAATTCCATGCGAAGGGCAGCAATTGCGCGCAATTTAATGAGTAGTCCCCGATGGCAACGGCTGCTAGTGGGACACATGATCGGCGCTTTATTTATCCGTACCTACGAACGTGGCGATCGCATTTATCAAGCCATGTTATCGAGGGGTTACACCGGTTCCTTACCCTCTGTACAGGTTCCCCAAAGCAAGCTGAAAGATTATCTCGCTATAATTTGCACAGTAATTCTGATCCTCTGGGGTCAAATGGTACATCTACTCAGGTAAAAGTCTCGTTTTTCATGCACCACAACCCGATTTTTATTGAAAACCTAGTTTATACCTATCCTGACGGCACAGAAGCGTTAAAAGGTATTAATTTAGCCATTGAAGCTACGGAAAAGGTAGCTTTGGTCGGGGCAAATGGATCGGGAAAATCCACCTTATTACTGCATTTTAACGGTATTCTCCCGCCGCAAACGGGTAAAATCACCGTCGGTCCTTACCAAGTTAAACCGGAGAATTTAGAAAATATCCGCAATTTTGTCGGTTTAGTCTTCCAAAACCCCGACGATCAGCTATTTATGCCTACTGTCTGGGAAGATGTGACTTTTGGACCGATGAATCAGGGAATTCGCGGAGAGGATTTAAACCATCGCTGTCATCATGCTTTACACGCGGTGGGATTGGATTCCCAGCATTACGGTAAGAGAAACAGTCAGAATCTATCGGGGGGTGAAAAAAAACGCGTGGCCATTGCGGGGGTTTTAGCCATGTTGCCGCAGGTCTTGGTTTTTGATGAACCTAGCGCCCAACTGGATCCCCGATCCCGTCGGCAATTAATACAACTGTTGGCCACTTTACCCCAAACCCAAGTGATCGCCACCCATGATCTCGATCTGGCTTTAGAACTATGCGATCGCACGGTGGTTTTAAGTCGTGGTCAGGTGATGGGAGAGGGAGAAACCGCTAAGATTTTAAGTAATCGGGAATTTTTGGAACAACACGACCTGGAAATACCCCTTTGTTATAGTCGTCCCTACTGTGCGATCGCTGATGCGCCCTCTACTGATGTCTGATGCACAATTTGGAGATTTATTATCGGTTTCTTGCATTATGAGAGAGGACAAAAGCGAGAAAGTCTGACATTCTTGGGATAGGTAGCACGAAAATCGAGGCCATTTCCGACGATGCAAGCTCTGCTAGAAAAAGCTCAGATAGCGTTGAATAAAAAAGACTGGGAGACAGTAAACGCCAGCATACAGCGACTTTTAAACCAAAAAGATGCGATTGAACCGATTATTAACGATGAAATCCTCGATTTAGCCCTAGAAGCTTTACAAAAATGTGATTTTCAACAGCGATGGGAAATAGCGAAACTATTTCCTCAAATCGGGCAATCGGCGATCGCTCCTTTAATTGCCCTGTTAGAATCCGAGGAACAAGATGGGGAAATGCGCTGGTTTCTGGCGAGAATTCTCAGTCAATTTGACGATCGAGCCTGTATTCTCGCTCTCAGTCAATTATTGCAAAGATCGGAGGAGGAAGAACTCAGCCAAATGGCTGCGGCTGCTTTAGCTAATATCGGCAGTTCTGCGATCTCTAGTTTAGCGCAATTACTGACGGACTCTAATACCCGTTTTTTAGCCGTACAAGCTTTATCACAAATTCGCCGACCGGAAATTATCGAACCGCTTTTAACCGTAGTTAAGGATCAATCTAGCGCCATTCGGTCCATGGCGATCGAAGCTTTAAGCAGTTTTCACCATCCCCAGATTACTGCGATGATCCTCGATGCTTTACAGGAGCCGGCCATCGAGGTGCGACGGGAAGCAATTAAAGCTAGTAGTTACCTGGGGACGAATTATCCCCAAGCAGATTTAGTTAACCATCTGCAACCGCTGTTATTCGATATCCACCTCGAGATCTGTCAAGAAACGGCGATCGCTCTCGGTCGTATCGGCACAGCAACCTCAGCCAAAGCTTTAAATCCACTGCTGCAATCTTCCTTAACTCCCGATAGTTTAAAATTAACTGTAGTGCGAGCATTAGGCTGGATCGAGGATGGAGAAGCTTTAAATTACTTAGAAAAGGCTTTATATAGCGAAAATGTCTTGATTTGTCGGGAAATTATTGCTATTCTCGGCCGGCAAACCTCCCAGAAATTACGCCGACAAGCAGGGGAAATTCTCAGTAATTTTTATCACTCCCGTCCGGCACTCTTCACTGATACGGGAGTTAAACAGTCTCTAGCGATCGCTTTAGGAGAATTAGAGCGGGATAATAAAAGTATTTTGCTGACTTTAGCAGCCGATGGGGAAGCAATCGTCCGTCTCCATGCTCTCAGCGCCCTGAAAAAGCTAGATCATGGGACTATATAGCTAATTTCCCGCTGCACAGATGTGGTGAATTTGCCAGTGATCCGCATCCATTTCCCCAAGGATAGCGTTTAATACTAAATCCGGTTATTAAAGAATGATTATTTATTCCCCCTATTGCCTATTGCCTATTGCCTATTGCCTGTCCTCATAAGTAGCCTATGCTCAACGGATTTAGTATAATTTCTCCTGCGCTTCTTGAGCAGATTGGGCTTTAATGGAAAAATTGACAGAAAGCACTATTTCGTAGATTTTATCAGGGTTAAAGGGCTTAATTTCCTGTTTCATCGCCGTGATTCCTTCAGGACTTATTCTCTATTTTCTTCTCTCCGTCTCAAGAATTCCGCTCTCTAGAATACCAGAGCAGTTTTTTTTGAGGTTATCACCAACAGGACACCCCATAGGGATCAAAAACTAAATCTATCTGATTAGTTAAAGCTAAAACATATCTTTCTACTAAATTGAGAAAATAAGGGTGATCGATCCATGAAGGTTATCAATTTTTAGAGAATTGTTAGATAAGTATCTGGAGATTCGGAGGGTAGAACTTTCAAAGTTTGGTTTTGTAGGTCTAATTCTAAACCCAGTGCTTCTAGGGGAATTACTCCAATTAAAGCATCGCGACCACCGGGTAATTCTAAACATTCAAAAGTTCCCTCCCGACCACAAAGCAATATTTTAGCATCCTGAAAGACTCTCGCTTTGCTCAATCCAGTCGCGGTACTAACATCGACTTCTTTAAGTAAATCTAGCCCCAGTTTCTCAATAATATTAGCAGGTAAACAGAGGTTTGTTGCTCCCGTATCAACTAAAACTTTTGGTAAAGTAACAGAGCGAATTTCTGAAGCAGAGATAAAACCTCTAGCAGCTGCTGATTCATCGGCACGATTAATTATTGTTAAAGGGGTGAAAACTTTGCCCATCGGATTTGTCTGTTTCTTTTCCATATTATTATTTAGTAATCCCTATAATTAGAGAATATATTTTGAGACTAACTAGAGATTAGAGCGGTTACTGATAACTGATCACTGATCACTGATTTAAGGTCTTTGCAGGAAGATTAATTCTTCAACGGGGAGGAAATCATAGTATTGACCTTGATTGGCTAAAACTGCGATTAAATGGAGACGAGCATCGGGTTCAATGTGTAATCCTTCCCAGGGTACAGCAATTTCCAAACATTGATTAAAAGAAGCTTTGGCACTACTAGGAACTCGCTGCCAAGTAAAATATTCTTGAGCGAATTCTAACCAAGTAAATTCCGTGATTAAATTTATTCCTAGATGATGATGATAACCGTAATCGAGGGGCGATCGAGGGGGAATATCTGCTAAGGGAATTGGACTTTGCAGACGATGCACTTCATCATAATACCAATATAAATGTACTTCAGGCGGGATATCTTTGCCTAATTCCGCCCCCGGTTTCCAATCGAAACGCAGATAAAAATTGAGGTGATCCCAACCGAAAAAGAGCCTTTGTACTAAGGAAGTCCGGTGCATTGTACCACTGGCGCCACCAATTTCGATCCGTCCAGCTTTATCCCAATCCTGTTCGTCCCCAAAACCGTCGATAATGGGGTGAATGAAAGCCAGTGGACGATTAGTTTGTTTATCCCCGTGTTCTTCCACAGGTTCGAGCAAATAGGAGGGAATTGGCTCATTTAAAGCTTGATAAAGAGCGATCAGGTGTTCGCGGAAAAGTTGGTCAAAAATTGCGTCATGATTGGAGGAATGGCCATAACCAAACCACCAAAACCAATCGGAACCTTCCGCTGCATACAATGCTTCCCACGCGTCGGGGTTATTATCTTCCGTCGCTTCCGGGTGATTAGCGAGGGTTTGACGGGCTAAAATTAGATATTCCCAAGCTTTATTTTTAGCGGGATCGCCGATCCAAGTGGTAAAATTGGCATCGATCCAAGAGCCGCTATGAAGTTGATTGACAGGAATTTTGGCATTAGCGGGAAAGCGATCGAGATATTCGGAGACGGTGACTAATTCGATCGCTTGGTGGTCGCTTAAAAGTTGATAAAGGTTCTCTAGGAAGGGTAAACCGTCTTGATGATAGTTTTCCCAGCAGTTTTCGCCATCTAGCGCAATGGTAACTAACCAGGGTTTTTCTAGGGTCGTGGTTTCTGCGTTGGTTTTCAGTTGTTCGGCGATCGCTTCTAGGTGTTTAACTAAGTCTGTAGCGGCCTCTTGCGCTTTCATGCCACTATAGCTAAATCCGATCAGATCCGAGAGACGATGATCGCGGAAAACCATCGATAAATTGCCGTTGCTAGTTTCCAGACGGTAGGGACGATAAAGCAATTCCGGTTCGCTAATATTGCCTTTTTCGTCGCGATGAAAGTAATGTCCCAGAGACCAACCTAACACCCCCTCATCGGAACATAACCACTGAAAACCCTGTTTAGCGACAGCGGGGAGAATCGCGGGACTAACGGATTGTTCCGAGGGCCACAGTCCTCGAGGATGTTTATCAAAGCGATCGATATAGATTTGCCAAGCTTTCTGGAGATGGCGCGAAATATCTTCAGGATAGCGGAAATATTGCCGAGGAAGGGTCATATTCGGCGCTGCTACCCGGCCTGCTTCCGAGTTGGCCAGCAGGGGTAAAATTGGATGGGTGTAGGGACTGGTAATGATTTCTAGTTGTCCGGTTTCCTGCATTAACCGGTGTTGCGGCAAGATACGACGCAGAATTTGACGCTGTTTGGAGATAATTCGCTGGCGATCGCTTAAAGTGAAGTTTTTTCCCTGTTCTAACCAGGCAGCGATTTCTGGGTCACTGTGAAAGATAGGATCGATCCAAGCGAGGTTATGCCAAGCCAAGAGATCGCTATAATCTTGGAGATGCCAATGGCTAATACACCAACTATGACCGTTTTCTTGACGCTCTGCGTATAATTGCCCGTAACGGGGGTGCGGATCGATCAGGGTACGATGGTTAGCATCGAAAAAGTGTTCGAGGATAAAGTGTTTTTGTGCCAGGGTTAACTGCGCTTCTGGGGTGACGGTGAGGGCAAGATAGGGGTCTATAGCTAGTCCGTTGACGTAATCCTCTAATTGCAGGATTAAAGAGGGGACAAGGTTGACAGTTTGGTGTAATTTGGGAAAACGTTCTAGAATCAGGATTAAATCGAGATAATCTTTCACCCCATGCAGTCGCACCCAGGGTAAGCGATATTGTCCCGAAGCATCGGTGCGAGTTTGACAGGATTTGTAGAGGGGTTGGTGTTGATGCCAAATAAAAGCGACGTAGAGAGGATAGGCCATGATAATACCGAGGAAAAGTGCATATAACAGGCTTTAAAGCCGTTATATTAGATAATAATGGACAATAAAGCCCATTATAGATTCTTAAAAGTTGATTTCGGTCACTACCATAATCCTATCAACTGGTTTTGAGGGGGTATCGTCTCTTTGTATTTGTTAAAGGATCGGATTCTCCGGTGATGCGTATTGGGAGTTCAGCAGTAGAATCTCTAATATTATCGGGCCCTGCTGATTTGATATGCGAATCTTCTTTTCTGGGATGTTTAAAACCCAGACCTAAACTAACTTTTGTCTCCGATAACCGCTATAGCAGTTATCGGAGACACATTTTAACCGCCTATCCTTAGATTAGCTGAATTTCCGCCAATCTCTTTACTGTTGCCTCTTACCTCATCTCAACAAGCAATTTAAATGTGCGGGCAGCTAATCAGATTTGAGTTTTCAGTTCACTGATTACTGGTTACTGTTCACTGTTTACTGTTTACTAGACCTCAAATTCAGATAAATTTGACATAATATTAGGTTTTATGGTTGTAATAGTTGTCTCTTGTCTTTTTTATCCTCCTGTCTCGGATTCTCCTCACCTAACGGAAGATTTTTGATTTTTGCAGGAGATATACTGATTACTGATTACTGATTACTGAAAAACCCCCATCACCTCGATCGACAACATTTTTCAGGATGATAGGATAAGCTGGAATTATCGAAACCGTAGAAATAATAGATAAAATGAGTAATCTCCTCTGGCCGCCTTTTCTCAAGAAAGCTTACCGTCAAGAACCAATAACTAGCTTTATCTTTACCGCAGCGGCAGTAGATGTCATCATCGGGGTTGTAGGACAAAGATGGACACTGCTATCTTTAGGGGCAACGATTATGGCGATCGCTATCTTCGCCAGGTGGCGACAGAGCCAAAAAAGCAAGGTAATCAACAAAGAAGAAGCAGCAAGATATTATTTACCGCCCCAATCGGGTCAAGTGGCTTTACCAACCCTGAAAAACGAAAAAAATCGACCTTCTTAGCTCAAAAATCTCCCCTTGCTTGGCAATCAATCCCCTCAAAGGCTAGAATCTATAGCACGGTTCATTTGTTAATATTCAACTAAATTTATGAAATTCCGATTTATCGGTGGGGAGAAACTTGTCGGGGCAATTGTGGTCAGTGTCTTAACCACGCTGACAATCGGGCAACATCAGCTTAGTCATGCCCAAAATCCCCTTGCCCCCGCTCGACCCGCGGCTGAAAGTGGCGAAAAAATCCCAGAAACTATCCTAGTAGAAGGTTTAGGCAGACTTACCCTCGCTAAAACCTTAGAAGGGCAACAATCCACCCCCAATGCTGTGATTTTCAGCCCCGATAACCAATTAGTTCTCGCCGGTGGTAGTGATACGGATCCTCTCCTGAGAATTTGGTCGGTAAAAACAGGGCAAAAAGTCTCCCAAACTCGCGCCCAAAGAACCAGCGTCAAAGCTTTAGCCATTAGTCCCAACGAAAGATTATTAGTTAGTAGCGGTTTAGATGGTTCTATTAATTTTTGGAATCTGGTGGAAGGCAAGTATTTAGGAATTGCCCTCGAACACGGTAATACGGTCCTCGCCCTTACGGTTACTCCCGATGGTAAAACGTTAATTAGTGGTGGTTTGGAAGGAATTCGCCTCTGGACAGTGCAACCTCCCCGCCGTCCCCTCTATCGTTTAAATTGGGTGGGTAATTTTGTTTATTCCCTAGGGATGAAATCCGATGGTGTCACCCTTGCTAGTGGTCATGAAAACGGTGAGGTAAATTTTTGGGACATCCGCGAGGGCAAATTTTTATCGAAATTTTCCGCCCATCCCCAAGCGGTTAGCAAGCTTTTATACACTCCCGACGGCAAAAATTTAATTACGGGTAGTTTAGACCGCACGATTAAAATCTGGGATACGAGCAATAATCAGTTATTATTTACCCTCATCGGTCATACGGCCCGAATCCGTTCCCTGGCACTCCATCCCAACGGACAAATTCTCGCTAGTGCCAGTAATGACGGTGTGCGTTTATGGGATGTGACCACGGGTAAACAGTTAGCCTGGTTTGATAATAATTCCGACTGGGTGGAATCCCTGGCTTTTAGTCCCGATGGGCAGTATTTGGCTAGTGGTAATTATGATTTTAAAATTCGCCTCTGGCAATTCGTCCGTTAGGCAAAAATATCTTCATTTAGCCTTTAACCACTTCTAGAAAAGCTGATTTAGCCGCTGCCTGTTCCGCTGCTTTTTTGCTTCTGCCAGTTCCCACTCCTAATTTCTGCTCATTTAACCACACTTCCGCACAAAAACGTTCTTGATCTAAGCCATTGATTTCTTTTACTAAATATTGCGGCAGTTTTTTGTATGTTGCTTGTGTCCACTCCTGCAAGGCATCCTTATAATTCTGTCGGGCCGGATCTCGACGAATTTCGGCCGCTTTTTCCCTTAGTGGTTCATCTAGCCAAGAACGCACTAAAACCATAGTCTGTGTACTAAGATATAATGCCCCCAAAACCGCCTCAAAAGCGTCTGCTAGACGGGAAATTCTCCCCGCTTGATCGATACTCGTACTACTTGATACCAACAAATAACGCTCGAAACCGTAGCGATCCGCAAATTCCGCCAGAGTGCGATCGCTAACCATCATCGATCGCAGGGCGGCAAATTCTCCCACTAGCGCCTCCGGATAGGTTTCTAACAATACCTCCGCCGCCACCAGTCTTACCACAGAATCGCCCACAAATTCCAATTGTTCATAATTCTTATCACGGGAAATACTGGGATGAGTTAGAGCTAAATCTAATAAATCCCACCTGACGGGGACATCAGCCGATAAACCCAGCTTTTCCACTAGGGTTTTTAATTGTTTTTGGCGACGCGGATCACTTAAGGACATGGGAGCGGGAAGAAGGGGTGTAGGGTGTGGGGTGTGGGGTGTGGGGGAGAGGGGAGAGAGTGAGTTTCTCAGTTTGTTTTTTAATGTCCTC
The DNA here is from genome assembly GCF_014698375.1 of Microcystis flos-aquae FACHB-1344. Classification (NCBI taxonomy): domain Bacteria; kingdom Bacillati; phylum Cyanobacteriota; class Cyanophyceae; order Chroococcales; family Microcystaceae; genus Microcystis; species Microcystis flos-aquae. The sequence goes on from NZ_JACJSW010000186.1 coordinate 13,545, forward strand.
ATACCCAGTTTAAATGCACAACAGCTTATTTCACCTGTAGCGTTATACTCGAAGAAGGATTACCTTTATCAACAACCAAGAAAAACCATGATCGAACAAAAGTTTAGTCTATAAAAACCTCAAATAGAATTTCTCAACCGTTATCAAAAATACGGCTTTAAAGATGCTAATGAGATAGTGAGAGTGGCTCTAGAGCGATTTCAACTAGAACTAGAGGCTCAGGACTTACAGGAATCAGCAAATCTGTAGGCAGCAATTTATGAACAAGATGAAGAATTACAGCAACTTCCCGAATCAGCTTTAGTAGGATGGACAGCATAATAAATCTCAAGCGAGGACTGATTATTGAGGTAAATCTAGAGCCAACTAAAGGTTCAGAAACTGGGCAAATCAGACCTTGTATTAATCTACCCAATTTTCTAAGGATAAATGAGGAATTTGTCTAAAATGTCGCAGATTTCTGGTTACTAACCTAGCTTGATTAGCTAATGCGATACAATAGATCGGCTCTGCCAATTTTTTGGATTTTAGAAACACTTCGTAAACGGTCAAATTGATTAGCAGCATCTCCATCAATTAAAATTACAGGAAGTTGATTCAGTAGGACTTCTGAACGACAAAAAAGTTTTTGTGCTTTCAATAAATCACTTCCTGAAAAAGCTTTAAGTAGATAATCTATCCTTCCCTGCAAAATTTCAATCTTGGTGACAATCGCAATGGCGACTTCCTCATCCTGTAAGCTTTCTAACCGATTAATAACGTTAGTATTACCTGCGTGGAGATGAGTTAAAGTATCCGTGTCAAGAAGATACATCATCTTCAGTTTCTGAACGTCCTCTAGCTTGGTAAATAGAGTCTCTTAGGTCAGCAAGAGAGCTATCATCCCTTAAAGCACCTGCTGCTTGTTGCAGAAAAACAGTTTTACTCTTTGGGGAAGAGTTAGGAAGAGACGGAGGATTAAAGGCTTTCGTCTCTTGCTCTAATAAAATATCACTGTTTAATTTTTCTGATTTTGGTTTAACTGCCATAATTGCTCCTGATTATTTATTAATATTTTATCATAAATTTATTGCTAACTACAAGAGTCAAAGTTTTATTTTTGGGAATTTTCAAAACTTGGCGAATTAAAGCTTGACAGGATAAGTATTAACTTGCCAATTGCTTGTAGCTACAGGACAAGCTAAACCCAAATTAGTAATATTCCATTGGATAAAAGCATTATCGTTATTTTTCCAAGTAATCTTAACTGTGCCGACACAGTTACCTGCATTTCCAGACAGCTTAAAATTTCCTCGTAGGGTATCTCCAGTTGTACAACCTTCTGTTTGGGGAGCAGGAATCGTAATTGTTCCTGTAAATGGTGGTTTACCATATCCAAAAATAGTTTCAACTAAACTGAGTGTACTACTACCAAAACAAATTTTATTTAAGTTTGCAATTCTAGTTAAATTACTTTGAGAACGCCAAATTAAGCTTGTTTGCTCAGAAGAAGAGGGGATAGTTTCAGTTGGTTTAAGTTTTTCTTGTTGAAGTTGACGCTGTTTTTCAGCTAATTCTTCTTGGTTTTGTTCAAGCTGACGTTGTTTTTCATCTAGCTGTCGTTGCCTTTCCGCTAATTCTTGCTCTTGTTGTTTGGCTTGATTAGTCTGTTCTGATTGAATTTCAGAGATTCTTTCTTCTAATTTTTGTTGTTGTTTTTTAGAGAAGAAAGTCCAGCCAGCTAAGAAAGTAATACCTATTGTTACAGCAGCAATAGTAATTTTTATCCAGTCATTTTTCAGAATCACGTTGCCTTGTTGAGATGAAGGGAAAGAAAGTTCAGTTGGCGTTACTCTCGGCTGTCCCTGTAGCGCCTGTCTCATCATTTGAGCAGTTGTAAATCTTTGATTTGCTTGCGATTTAATAGCTTTATCAATTGCATTGGCTAGAGTTGGACTAACATTTAAAGCATATTGTCGCCAGATAATTTCTCCAGTAAGCGGTTCGGTTTCTAATTCTTCAGGTATTCTCCCTGTTAATAAATAAATTGCTGTTAAACCAAGAGCATATAAATCACTGGAAAAAACTGGTCTTCCTATTGATTGTTCTGAAGGCATGAACCCCGGTGTTCCAATTACAATAGAACTGGTGGAATTACCCCTAGGAGACATCCCTGTACCTATTGCTTCTTTAATAGCACCGAAGTCAATTAAAATTGGCATTTGATCGTGGTGACGAATAATAATATTATCTGGTTTAATATCTCGGTGAATAATCCGTTTACTTTGAATATATTCCAATAGGACTAAAAGCTTTAGTAAAATTCTTTTAACAAAGGTTTCTTCTTGTTTTCCTTGGCTCTTAACTAAACTAGATAAAGTCTGTCCCTGAATATATTCTTGAACCAAATAAAACTGTCCCTGATCCTCAAAATAAGCAAACAATGTGGGAATTTGATCATGACTATTTCCTAAATCTTCTAAAATCACTGCTTCTCTTTGAAAGCGCTCTTTGACCAGTTGATAGACCTGTGGGTTATTGTGCATGGGCCGCAGTTGTTTAATTACACAGGTGCGACCTGATGGTAAATGGGTATCTTCCGCAAGAAAGGTATCGCCAAATCCCCCACTTCCTAATTGTCGAATAATTCGATAGCGATTAGCCAATAGACTTTGCCTCATTTTTTTAACAGAATGTCAAGTTTTGTTAAGAGATTCAACATTGCTGGTACTTACCCATTGACCAATATTTTAGCCTAAGATATCCTAAAGAACCAAAAACACCCCAGACTTACTTAAGTGTGAGACACCATTATATCTTTAGCTCACGGTAGCGGCGGCCAAGCGATACGGGATTTGATCAATCACCTAACCGTTAGCGGTGCAATCCCCCTCTAAGCTAAGAAGCATTTAAATTGGTAGTTGAGGTTCCAGGGGAAATGAGAGCAGGGGAGACCACTTCGTGCGCGTTGCGGGGGGAGAATAAATAAAAATAATCTCCTGAATACTGACTCCTGATAACTGATAAAGGAGAGAGTCAGACATAAGCCGAATTCTGTATTTCCCAACAGCAGTAAAATCGCTTTTACCTTTGTGGGAATAGAGGTTATCTATCTGGGATAATTGTCACCAATTACCTCGAGCGGTTCCTAAAAACGGGACAGGAAAAAGACCAACCTTTGTCCCTCCACCTTGCTCCCCACCGGGGTTTACCGAGCCAGTACCTCTCGATACTGCTGGTGCGCTCTTACCGCACCTTTGCACCCTTACCCCCAATCAGTTATCAGTTATCAGTTATCAGTGGAAAGTTATCAGTGAATTTACTTTCGTTACTGTTTACTGATTACTGAAAAAAGGGGGCGGTATTTTTCTGTGGCACTATCCTCACGCTCGCGCGCACTGGACGTTATCCAGCAAGTGTGGTCTTTCGGGAGTTCGGACTTTCCTCGCAATCATTGATCAAATGATTCCGCAACCTCTAGACCAACTCTCTCCTATTCTCTAGTATGACTTACCAGAGACTCGATCGCTCATATATCCTAGTCAATAATCAGTGATCAGTAAACAGTAAACAGTGAACAGTGAAAAGACAGTAGTGGGACTTAAACAAATTTCAAGCCCAAATAAAGCCTAAACTGGCTTTGTAAGCGGCAAACACATCCCGATTCTCGGTCAGCCACTCAAAGAAACGGAAAGACATCGCTGTCCGAAAAGCTTCTAAAGCTTCCACAAAAGTGTTTAAAGGTCGATTCGCCCACCGCCTTTGCAATCCCCCAGTTAACTTATGCCACAGGATAAATGTATAGGCACAAAACACCAGGATAAAATGACGAAGTAAGCTTCGTTTATCCCTGACTTGATATTCCCTTAACCCTAACCATCCTTTGGCTTCTCGGTAGAATACTTCCACCCAATTTCTTTCGGTGTAAGTCTTGACTATCCACGACGCTGTTACTGTATCTGCCTCAACTACATTGGTGATGAAATAGTC